>JBBFLF010000022.1:0-38059 GCA_037481655.1 Desulfobaccales bacterium
CCCAGACCCCCTCCCCCCATCCCTTAACGAAATGAGACCATTGCGGGGCGGGCGGGGAGGTCTCATCCCCGGCCCTCCTCTCATCCAGGCTTCGCCATTCCTTTCTTGTACGCCAGGGCCGCGGCGATGTAGTCCCGGAACAGGGGATGGGGTTTCATGGGCCGGGACTTGAACTCCGGGTGGAACTGGCAGCCCAGGAACCAGGGGTGGTCCGGCAGCTCCACAATCTCCACCAGCTCGCCGTTGGGGGAGGTGCCGGTGACCGCCAAGCCGGCCTGGATCAGGCGCTCCCGGTAGGCGTTGTTGAATTCGTAGCGGTGGCGATGGCGCTCCATGATTTCCTGCACGCCGTAGGCCCTCGCCGCCAGGGAGCCTTCGGTAAGCACGCAGGGATAAGCCCCCAGGCGCATGGTGCCGCCCTTCTCCGTGGCCGCATCCCGGGTGACGATGGCGTTTTTGCGGTAATCGAACCACTGGCGCATGAGGTAGATCACCGGCTCGCAGGGCTCGATGCCGAACTCCTCGCTTTGGGCCAGAGGCAGGCCCGCCACATGCCGGGCGAACTCCACCACCGCCAGCTGCATGCCGAAGCAGATGCCGAAATACGGGATACGGTGCTCCCGGGCGAAGCGGATGGCCAGAATTTTGCCTTCCGCGCCCCGGACGCCGAAGCCCCCGGGCACCAGGATGCCGTGCAGTTTGGCTAGATGGGCCTCGGGGCCTTCCCGCTCCACCGCCTCGGCGTCGATGTAGTGCAGCACCACCTGGGTGCGGTTGGCCAAGCCGCCGTGCACCAGGGCCTCATGCAGGCTCTTGTAGGATTCCTGCAGGTTGACGTATTTGCCGATGATGCCGATGTCCACCCGGTGGGCGGGGTGGCGCAGACGCTGCACCAGATCCTGCCAGGCCTCCAGGCGGGGGGCGCCGGTCCAGATGTTCAGCACCTCGATGATGCGCTCATCCAGCCCCTCGTCATGGAAGAGGAGGGGGATTTCGTAGATATGGTTGACGTCCTGGGCGGTGATGACGTTGGCCGGCTCCACGTTGGTGAAGAGGGCGATCTTGCCCTTGATCTCGGGGGAGAGGGTCTTTTCGCTGCGGCACAGCAGGATGTCCGGCTGGATGCCGATGCTCCGGAGTTCCTTGACGCTGTGCTGGGTGGGCTTGGTCTTCACCTCGCCGGCGGTCTTGATGTAGGGCACCAGGGTGACGTGGATGTAGCAGACGTTTTGCTTGCCCAGATCGCCCTTGAGCTGGCGGATGGCCTCCAGAAAGGGCAGGCTTTCGATGTCCCCCACGGTGCCGCCGATCTCGATGATGGCCACATCGGCCTTGGAGCCCATCTGCAGGATGGCGGCCTTGATCTCGTCGGTGATATGGGGGATGACCTGGACCGTGCCCCCGAGATAATCCCCCCGGCGCTCCTTGGTGATGACATTGTAGTAGATGCGGCCGGAAGTGTAGTTGTTGGCCTGGCCCAGGGTGACGGAGGTGAAGCGCTCGTAGTGGCCTAAATCCAGGTCGGTTTCGGCGCCGTCCTCGGTGACGAAGACCTCCCCGTGCTGGAAGGGGTTCATGGTGCCGGGGTCCACGTTGATGTACGGGTCCAGCTTCTGAAAGGTGACCCTGAGCCCCCGGGCCTCCAGCAAGGCGCCGATGGCGGCGGCGGCCACCCCCTTCCCCAGGGAGGACAGAACCCCGCCGGTGATGAAGATGAACTTGGTTCTCACAACTCTTCCCTAGCCAGGTTATACCTCAGCGGCCCGCATTGTCAAGGCGGCCGGGACGGTCTCCCTTGTCAGCCGGGCGGAATCCGGGACAGCCTTACCGGGGGCCGGGGACGGGCTGATCTATCGGGAGATCAGGCCGGAAAATGGGCTGATTCGGTCCTCCAGGTTCAATGGGCCCCGGTCCGGGTCCCGGGGGCTGGGGCCCAGGGGGCTCCGGTCCCGGCGGCTCCGGCGGCTTGATGGCTTTGGGGAGCGGCGGCACAAACAGGCTCTCGGGCAGTTGCTTAAGCTCCGGCGTCGGCGGCATCTGCTCCAACATGAGGAGCTGCGCCGGATCCAGGCTGAGGACCCAGGCGGGCACGCCCTTCTTGAGCCAGAGCTTCAGGATCTCCCGCATGGCAGGGGGATAGCGCCGCGGGGCGGAAGGAAGTTCTCGTAAGGCCACCGAACTCATTTCGCCCCCCCTCACCAAGACCGTGCGGGTGATCTCCGGGAAGAGGGAACCCACCTCCAGGGTGCCGCTTTCCCCATAGGCGGCGGTATAGCGGGCCCCCAGCAGGGTGAACCAGCGGGTGCCCCTGACGCCCAGGACGGCGGTGTGGGTCTTGAGGAGGAAATCGGGGCGCTCCACCTTGAAGACCTTTTCCACCGCACAGTGCACCAACCCCCGGAGCACCTGGAGCACGGCCTTCCGGACTCCGGCCTCCCGGTCGTAGTGGAAGGCCTCGATGGTCACCAAAGAGCCCGGCGCGATGGTGAGGACCGAGTCATCCGCCAGGCGGATTTGGGCCCGGGAATCGGCCCCGGTGCGCACCGCGTCCCCGGCCGCCACCGGATCCTGCACCCGGGCAGGCACCGCCGGCGGCCGCCCCTGGCGGAGGAGCTCCACCTTGCCCTCCACCTGGGTGAGGACCCCCGCCGTTCCGGCCCAGGCCCCGGAAGCAGCAATGATAAACAGCAGACCCAGCCATGTCAGGACCGCAGGCCGGCGGCGCATGGTCTTCCCTCCCCACGAGATTACCGGGTGATTCGGAGAATGCGGCAGGAGGCCGGGTGGCTGCCGCCCCCTGGCTTCCGCCCCGGCAAGTGTCGGTTCTATATTAAGACATCCGCCGGCAAGGTGCGAGAAAAAGAGGGGGCGCCAGCAAGAAAAGAGGGCGTGGCGTTTATTTAGACGTTAAGGTTCAGAAACCATATCAAGGCGCAGCCACAGAGGATGGTGAGAAGGGGCAGCAAGGCCAGGGGATAGTGCGCCACCCAGGTGGCCAGGGAGAAAATCAGATGCTTTGCCAAGGCCAGCCAAGGATCCACATAAGTGAACATCGGGACCCTCCGGAAATTTTCCTCCCCTTATAGCAAACTGAATGCCATAATATAACTGATTGAAAATACTAATTCATTCCTCCTGATGGTCCAGTTGCCGGAGCAGGTGCCAGAACAGTGAGGCCGGCAAGGTCCGGGAAAGTGAACCTCGGCGGGACAAAGGAGCACGGCTGATGGCCATCATCGCCCATCTGGACATGGACGCCTTTTATGCCGCGGTGGAGGAGCGGGATCATCCGGAGCTGGCCGGCCTGCCCATTGCGGTGGGGGCCGACCCCCAGGGCGGTCGGGGCCGGGGAGTGCTCACCACCGCCAATTATGCCGCCCGGCGTTATGGCCTGCATTCCGCCATGCCCGTGTCCCGGGCCTGGCGGCTGGCGGAGGCGGCCAGGCGCCGGGGGGAGCCGCCGGTGGTCTTCCTCACCCCCAACTTCCGGCGCTACGAAGAGGTCTCGGACCGCATCATGGCCCTGGTGCATGAGCGGGTGCCCCTGGTGGAGGAGGCCGGCCTGGATGAAGCCTATCTGGACCTCAGCTTCACCGGTTCCTATGACGCCGCCCAGCGCCTCTGCCAGGAGCTGAAGGAGGCCATCCGCCGGCAGGAGGGTCTCACCGCCTCGGTGGGGGTGGGGCCCAACAAGCTGGTGGCCAAGATCGCCTCGGATTTCCGCAAGCCCGACGGCCTCACAGTGGTGCGACCAGAGGAGGTGGAGGCCTTCCTGGCGCCGCTGCCGGTGAGAAAGATCCCCGGCATCGGCCCCAAGACCGAGCGCTTCCTCATGTCCCGGGGAATCCGCACGGTGGCGGACCTCCGGGCCGTTCCCCGCCAGACCCTGGAGGACTGGCTGGGAAAGTGGGGCGGGGAGCTCTATGACAAGGTGCGGGGGCGGGGCCGGGAAGAACTCACCCTGACCTGGGAGCCCAAATCCGTGGGCGAACAGGAGACCTTTGCCGCCGACACCCTGCAAGCCGACTTTCTCTGCCGACGGCTGTGGCACCTTTGCCACCAGGCCCGCCGCCGGCTGGTGGCGGAGGGCTTCCAGGGCTTCCGCACCGTGGTCCTCACCGTGCGGTTTCACGACTTTCAGACCGTCAGCCGCTCCCACACCCTGCCCCGGCCCACGGCTTCGGGCCGGCGGCTCCGGGCCGAGGCCATGCGCCTGTTTCTGCCTTTTCTGGATCAGCGGGAAAACCCGCAGCGGAAACCCATCCGCCTCCTGGGGGTGCGCCTGGAGAAGCTGGTCAAGGGGACCGCGGGGGACTCAGATGACTGAGACGGCCGCCACAACCATCCCTTCCGTAGGTGCCTCTTAGGCGGCAGAATTTGCCGCGGCCTGCCTTTTTGGAATTATTTCATAGAAATTTCAAATAGATATCTCCTCAATAGCCTGGCACTTTTCTTGCTCTGCGCCCGGGTGTGATGGAGGTGTGGCAGAGCAATCGGCAGGCGGCCGGGGGTAAGCTGGGCGGGCTAACGTTGCCGGAGCAGCCCCCGGAACTGCAGAAAGTGCGGCTGATGCCGGGGCCGCCGCCCCTGTTGGCGGTGCCCGGGCCCCGGGGCAATTACCTGGCTCTCCATGGCCGCCGGCCCTGGGAGGAAGCCCACGCCTTGGCCGCCCAAGTCCCCCTCCTCCAGGAAGAACCCCTGGTGGCCTTGGGTTTGGGGCTGGGCTACCATCTCCTGGCCCTCCTCCCCCGGCTGGCAGAGGGCCAGACCCTGGTGGTGGTGGAGCCCGAGCCCGAGGTGGTGTCTGCCGCCCTGAGTGCCCTGGACCTGAGCCCGGTCTTGAACCGGCCGCAGACCTATTGGGTGGTGGAGCCGGAGCCGGGGGAGGCGGCCAGGCAGATAAACCAGGTTCTGGGGGGGCGCCGCCGACCGCCCCGGGTCTTTGGCCATCCCGCTTCCCTTCGGGCCCGGCCCTCCTATTATGAAGAGCTCCTCCCACTCCTGACGCGTCCCGCAACGGCCCCCCGGCGCCCTCCCGGCCTGCGCCGGGAGAGTCTCCGGGTCCTGGTGGTCAACCCCGACTACTTCCTCATCCCCGAGGTGCTCCGGGCCTTTCGCCACTTGGGCCATGAGGTGGGGCTCATCTCCTTTGACAAGCGCCGGGAGCCGGGGGAGGAGGTGTTGCGCCGCATCCTGGCGCAACTGACGGAATTCCGCCCGGACCTGCTCTTCACCATCAATCATCTGGGGGTGGACCGGGAGGGAGTACTCCTGCAGTGCCTGGAGCGTCTACGGGTGCCCTTGGTCTCCTGGTTTGTGGACAGCCCCGCCCTCATTTTGGACCTCTACGCCGGTGCCGGCCGGGATCTCACCTTCATCTTTTCCTGGGACCCTACCTACATTCCCCGGGTCCGGGCCCTAGGGTTTGTGCAGGTGCACCCGTTGCCCCTGGCCACCGACCCGGAGATCTTCCGTCCCAGCGGCAATGGAAACGCCGGCCGTTATGCCCGCGGCGTCTCCTTTGTGGGCAACTCCCTCACCCGGCCGGTGGCCGAAAAACTGGCCCGCCTGCCCCAGGATCAGGAGTTCCGGGAGATTTTCCAGCAGCTCACCCGGGCCTACCTCCGGCGCCCCTACCGGGACCTGGCCACGGTCCTGGAGGAGGAGGGCCTCGCGGGCCATGTCCGGGTGGCCACCCTGAGGGACACGGAGCGGGTGGATCTGGAGGCGGCCATGATCTGGGCCGCCACCCGGGAGTACCGGCTGGAATGTGTCCGCCGGCTCGGAGGCTTTCACCCCGTCATCTACGGCGATTCCGGCTGGCGGGAGCTGGTGGGGCCGGCCTTCCGGCTGGAGCCGGAGGTACGCTATTACGACGAACTCCCCCGGGTGTATGCCGCCAGCCAGATCAACTTCAACGCCACCAGCCTGCAGATGAAGGCGGCGGTGAACCAGCGGGTCTTCGATGTGCCTGCGGCCGGGGGCTTCCTGCTCACCGACTTCCGGGAGCAGTTGGCCGAGGTGCTGGAGCCGGGCCGGGAGGTCATCTGCTACCGCCGGCCGGAGGAGATCCCGGAGCTGGTGCGCTTTTATCTCCGGCATCCGGCTGAGCGCCGGCGCCTGGCCCAGGCCGCCCGGAAGCGGGTCCTGAGCGAACACACCTACCGCCACCGGGTCCAGACCATGCTGGCGCACCTTCGGAGGGCATTGTGAGGCCCCGGCGGGTGCTGATGCTGCAGCTGGCCCGGCTGGGGGACCTGGTGCAGACCTGGCCGCTCTTGCGCCGGCTTCAGGCGGCCTGGCCCGGAGCCGGCCTGGAAATGGTATGCGACGCCGGGCTTATCCCTTTATGCGCCCTGGGGCCGCCGGTGGAGCAGGTGCACGGCCTGGAAACGGGCTTTCTGGCGGCCTTGGCTCAGCGGGAGCCGGTGGCTGCAGGCCGGCGGCTGGGGGCCCGGCTTCAGGAGCTACGCGCTCGCGGGTGTGAGGTGGCGGTGAATGTGAATCTTTCCCGGCTTTCCCTGCTCCTGAGCCACGGACTGGGACTGCCGGTCCTGGGCTACCAGCCCCTGGCGGGGGGCCGGGAATTCGGCCGATCGCCCTGGCTGGCTTATGTCTTTGCCCTGGCCCACGCCCGGCGTCTCAACCGGCTGCACGTGAGCGATGTCTTTCGGCATCTGGCCCCGGCCGCCCCAGAGGAACCCATCCCCGCCGCCTTTCCCGGACCTGCGGACGGGGAGCCCTGGGTGGGGTTGGTGCCGGGGACCCGGCACCCTAAACGCACCTGGCCGCCGGTGGCCTTTGCCCGCCTCATTTCCCTTGTGGCCGCGGAAATGCCGGTCCGGTTCGTGCTCTTGGGGGCCCGGGCGGAACAGTCCCTGGGCGAGGCCATCCGGCGGGAACTTCCGGAGAGTCTGCGGGCGCGGCTGCAGGATCTGATGGGGAAAACCGGGCTGCGGGAGCTCTCCGGGGAGCTGACCGGTCTCAACCTCCTCATCAGCGGCGACACCGGCACCCTGCACCTGGCCGCGGCCCTGGGGGTACCCTGCCTGGGGCTTTTTTTCGGCCCCGCCCAGGCCTGGGAGACCGGACCGTATGGGGCGGGGCACCTGGTGCTGCAGGCGGAGCCGCCCTGCCATCCCTGCCGGGAGGGGGAGCCGTGTCCGGCCCCGGAATGCCTCCGGCTCCTCACCCCGGAGCTGGTGGCCCGGGTGGCCCTGTCCCGGCTGCGGGGGGAACCCTTAGGGGAAGTATCAATGCCCCCCCAGGTCCGCCTCTATGAAACCGGCCGGGACGGTCTCGGGGCCAGCCTGCGCGGCGGCCATGGACACCCGCCGACTCTGCCGGACCTGATCGCCGGGGTCTACCGCCGACTGGCGGTCCGGCTGCTGGGGCTGGAAAACGGCGGGCCGGAGAGGGAGGGGCTGCCCGTGGCCTTGCGCTCCTCCCTTGCCCGGCTGGCGGAGGCGGTCCGGGGGAAAGACCCGGCCTTGTCTCCGGCGGAGAGGGCGCTCCTTAGGCCCCTCCAGGCCTTCCGGATGGAAGCGGGGCGCCAGGGAGCCCTTCAGGGCCGGCCTGAGCTCTGGGAAGAGCTGGCCCAGGCTCTGATAAGTGATTTTGCTGATCAGCTGGAGATCCTGGCAGGGTAAGGAGAAGACATGAGCCTGCTGGAGAGCAATCTGGCCTGTCTGAGGCAGGTCAATCCGGAGCTGGCGGCGAAGCTGGCGGCGCTTGTCCCGGGGGCCGAAGCAGAGCTCCGGCCGTCCCGCCGGGGCAGCCCCACCCTGGTGGTCAGGGGACGGCACCTGCACTCCGCCTATGATCCCGAGGCCGATGGGCAGGCGTGGGCTGCGGCCCAGGAATTTCACCCCGGGGAACCGGTGGTGGTCTTCGGCTTGGGGCTCGGCTACCATGTCCTGGCGCTCCTGATCCGGGGCGCCGATCTCTGGGTGGCGGAGCCCTGCGCCTTTACCGCCCGCCTGGCTCTCGAGACCCTGGACCTTACCCCGCTGCTTCGCCGGGATCGCCTCCGGGTGGGACGGGATACCAATGACCTCCCCCGTCCGGCGCGCCTTTTGGCCCATCTCCCCACCCAAAAGCTTTTCCCCGAGGACTTTCAGCATCTGGCGGACTACCTGGCCGGCCGGGAGGCCAGTGAACCGGGGCTCCTCCGGATCCTGGTGGTGGGGCCTCTGTACGGCGGCTCCCACCCCATCGCCCGCTACTGCACCCGGGGCTTTAAGCGCCTGGGGCATATGGCGGAGTTCCTGGATTTTGCCCCCTTTTACCCGGCATATCAGGCCCTCAAAAGTCTGGCCTCCCCGCCCGGCCCACCGCCGCTTCTGCCGGGTCTGCTCAAACTGCTGGGAGAAGCCCTGCTGGCCAAGGTGCGGCAGTGGCGGCCCGAGGTGGTCTTCTTTTTGGCCCAGGCGCCGGTGGACCCGCCCCTCCTGCGGACCCTGAGAGCGGAGGGGGTGGTGACGGCCTACTGGTTCGTGGAGGACTGGCAGGTCTTCCCTTACTGGCAGGAGCTGGCCCCGGAAGTGGATCTGTTCTTCACCCTGCAGCGGGAGCCGTTTTTAGCTGAACTTCGCCGGCTGGGGGCCCGGGCCGCCTTTCTGCCCCTGGCCGCCGATCCGGAGATCTACCGGCCGCTCCATCTGAGCCCGGAGGAACATCAGCGCTACGGCGCCAGCCTGAGCTTTGTGGGCGCCGGCTACCCCAACCGGCGGGAGTTCTTCCAGGGGCTGCTGGATTTTGACTTCAAGATCTGGGGCTCGGACTGGGACAATGCCGGGCCGCTCGCCCCCCTGATTCAGAAGGGCGGCGCCCGGGTCACCGAGGAGGAGGCGGCCCGGATCTTTGCGGCCAGCACAATCAATCTCAATCTGCACTCCTCCCCTTTTTATCCCGGCATCAACCCGGAAGGGGATTACCTCAACCCCCGGACCTTTGACCTGGCGGCGGCGGGGGCCTTTCAACTGGTGGACTGGCGTAGCCAGCTGCCGGAATTCTTTGCCCCCGACGAAGAGGTGGCGGTCTTCCGCACCTTGGCCGAGGCCCGGGAAAAGATCGGTTATTTTCTGACTCACCCCGAAGCCCGGGAGGAGATGGCCACTAAGGCCCGGAAGCGCTGCCTGGCGGAGCATACGTATGAAAAGCGGCTGGCCCAGGCCCTTGAGCTTCTGGAGCGGCACCTCCCCGGGCGACTGCCCCGCCATCCCCGGCCGCCGGACGCCCGGGAAGTGCTGCGGGAGCTCTGCCCTCCCGGCCACCCTTTACGGGAGTTGGCCGAGCAGGCGCCGCCGGGCCTGACCCTGGCGGAGGTGGTGGAGCGCATCAGATCCGGAAGCGAGCCCTTGGGGGAACCGGAAACCCTCCTGTGGCTGGTGCATGAATTCCAGCAAGGGCTGGCCCGGGCGCGGTTTTAGCAGGGATTGCAGAGGCCGCGAAAAAGTATCCCAAGGAATGAAGGGAGGGGCAGGTCGAGCCACCCCAGGGGTGGGGAGGGGAGAGTCTGTTGAACCAAGCGGGAGCGGGGCAGGAAGAGCCGTTCCCCGGGTCTCCTGAGCTCCTCCGGCCCCACGACCGGCCACGCCCATCCCAGCAGGCCGCCATATGGATATCCTGGTCATCAACCTGATGCGCCTGGGGGATCTGGTGCAGAGCACTCCGGTGCTGCGGGGATTGCGGGCCCGCTATCCGGGGGCCAGCATCACCCTCCTGGCCATGGACCTCTTTGAGGCGGCCGCCCGGCTGCTCCCCGGGGTGGACCGGCTGCTCCTCTTTCCCGGCACCGCCCTGGCCCCGGTCCTGGACCGGCAGGGGTGGCCGGCGGCCGTGCGGCAGCTCGCCCACTGGGTCAAGGGGCATCTTGGATCCCGCCCGGATCTGGCGGTCAATCTCACCCCCACCCTGATGGCCGGCCTTCTCGCCCGGCTTTCCGGCGCGCCCCAGGTCCGGGGCCTGTGGCTGAGTGACGGCCGGGAGCTGGCCACCTCGCCCTCCTGGGCCAGTTACTCCCTGGTGGCCTCCAAAGCCCGGCAGGCCAATCCCTTCAATGTGGCGGACCTCTTTGTGCTCAGCGCCGGCCTGAGGCCCGATGGGGCGGGACTGGCAATGCAGGTGCCCACGGGACCTGCCTCTGCAAAAACCGGCGGCGCCTTTCGGGTGGGGCTCTGTCCCGGGGCCAGCCGGCCGGAGCGGCAATGGCCCCCGGAAAATTTTGCCCGCGCCGCGCGGCTGCTCCTGGGCAAAGTGCCCTGCCGCTTTGTCATCTTCGGCAGTGCCGGCGAGCGCCCTTTGGGGGAGGCCCTGCTTAGGCTGCTGCCTCCCGGCACCGGCACCCTGCTGGCCGGGGAGACGGACCTGCCGGGACTGGCAGAGCAGCTGGCCGGGCTGGACCTCCTCCTCACCAACGACACCGGGCCCATGCACCTGGCCGCGGCGGTGGGCACTCGGGTGGTGGCCCTGTTTCTGGCCAGCGCCCGGGTGCAGGACACCGGTCCGGCCGGCCGGGGCCACGCGCTGCTGGAGCCGCATCTGCCCTGCCACCCCTGTCTTACTCCCTGCGCCCGGTTTAGCTGCCATGCGGTCATTAGCCCGGAGGCGGTGGCCCAGGTGGCCGGCGAGATCCTGACCGGCCTAGGCACTGTGCCCTGGGACGCCAGCGGCCCCTTTGCAGGAGTGCGGTTATACCACACCCACCTGGATCCGGAAGGCTATCAGGTGGCCCTCCCTGCCCTGCGCCGCCCCCTGTCCCGGCTGGATTTCTGGCTGTGGGCACACCGCCTGGCCTGGGAGGAATTCCTTATCGGACCTCCCTCTCCCCGGCTGGTGGAGTGGCTGGCGGCTCTGCTACAGGAGCGTTATTTGCCGCCGGCACCCGGCCTGAACCTCCCGGAAAGCATGGCCGCCCTGGAGGAGCTCGCATCCCTGGCCCGGCGAGGGGCAGAGACGGCCGCCCGGCTGATCCTGCGGACCTCGGATGCCCCCCGGCTGACTCTCGCCGGGGCCCTCTCCACTTTCGCCGCCGTCGATCAGGGCTTGCGGCGGCTGGCGGCGGCCTTTCCGGAACTGGCGGCGCCGGTGGCCTTTTTCTTTCAGGACCAGCGGCTGGCGGTGGCGCAGGAGGTGCCGGCCCTGGCCCGGGAACTGAGCCGGGCTTACCGCCGGCTGGGACACCTGGCGGAACTGTGCCGGGAGGCCGCCACCCAGTTGGCACCCGCCGGTTCCAGCCGCAGCCTTGGGTTGGCACAAGGCATGCAGGCTTTATCGGCAACCGCCGTCCGTCAGTCTCCGGAAGCGAGGTGAGTCATGCACATCACCATCAACAATCGGGCCCTGCCGGCAGATTTTTCCCATCTGGGGAACCTGGAGGAGATCCTCACGGAGATCCACGCCAAATATCTGCCCCCCGGGGAACAGCTCTATCAGGTGCATCTGAACGGCCGCTTCTTCAGCGAGCGCTATCCCCGGGAGTCCCGGTATCTCTCCCGGGAGGAGATCGAGCGTCTGGAGGTGAAGACCCTCCCCGCCCGGGAGATGGCCCGGGTGATTCTCCGGGAAACCGCCGCGCAGGCGGAAATCCTGGGCCAGGCCATCCGGGAGTGCGCCCGCCTCTTCCGGGTGGCCCCGGAGCAGGAGGCCCACCGGGTGCTGGCGGAAGTGCTGGAGGCCCTGCGGTGGCTCGTACAGACCGGGGCCGGGGGGGGCCAGCTGCTTCAAGGGGGCTCGCCGGAGCTGCCGCCGGAGATGGGGCGCCTCTGCCGCCATCTGGAGCTCCTCCTCACCGACATGGAAGACCAGGCCCGGCATGGGGACCTGATCATGCTGGCGGACCTGATGGAATACGAACTCCTGCCTGTGGTGGAGCAATGGAGCCGGCTGCTTCTCACCCTGGCGTGCGGCTGACCCCCTCCCGACTGGCCCTGCTCCAGGACCTCACCCGGGCGGTGGCAGAGGCGGTGACGGCCGGGGACCTCAACCGGGCGGACTGGCTGCTCCGGCAACGCCAGGCGGCCTTGGCCCGGCTGGACCTCCGCGAGCCGCTGGACCCCGAGCTCTTGCGGGACCTGACGGCCTTGCGGGAACTAGAGCGGCAACTGGCGGACTTCTGCCGCGCCTGGCAGGAGCTCATCCGGGAGCGGCTCACCGCGCTGGCGGCCCGGGAGGAGGTGCAGCGGGCTTATCAAAAGGCCTCGGCCCCGCCCCCCACGGAGCCGGAAGCCTGAGTCAGACCCGGCAGGTGTTTAGACGGGGAAGGGATCAGGCGGTCTCTATGGTGGGGGGCTGCCAATGGCGCCACAAGGTGCGGCGGCAATCCTGAACCTGTCCAGCCTCGCGCATCGTCATCAGCCTGGGAGGCCAGGTTCTGCCCCCGAGCGGCCATCAGGACAGGAAATGCTTAAGCTCCTCCACCCGGTCGGTGGCTTCCCAGGGGAGGGGCAGGTCGGTGCGCCCCACCTGGCCGTAAGCCGCCAGGGCCCGGTAAAAGATCCCGTGGTGCCGGGCCGGCAGGTGCCGCAGCTGGAAGGTTCTGAGCAGGGGGACGGGCCGGAAATCAAAGGTCCGGGCCACGATGGCTGCCAGCCGGTCATCGGAGAGCTTCCCGGTACCGAAGGTCTCCACCTGAATGCTGGCTGGCCGAGCTAAGCCGATGGAATAGCACAACACCACCTCGCACTCCTCCGCCAGCCCGGCGGCCACCACATTCTTGGCAGCATAGCGGGCGGCATAGGCGCCGATGCGGTCGATGCGCAAGGGGTCCTTGCCGCTTAGGGCATTGCCGCTGTGGCGGGCATACTCCCCGTAGGTGTCGGTGGCGTTCTTTCTGCCGGTGAGGCCGGAGTGCACCGCCGGCCCCCCCACCATCAGGTTTTCCAGGGGATTGATGAAGATCTGGGTATCGTTGTCGGGCTGAAGAGGCTGGCCGGCCAAGGCAGGCTCAATCACCGCCCCCCGCATGTCCTCCTCCAGCCGACGGCGGGTAATGGTCTCCACCTCCTCCAGGGCCCCGCTCACCACCAGGGTGAGGCTTTGCAGGCGCACGGGCCGGCGCTGCCGGTATTCCACCCCCACCTGCACCTTGGCGTCCGGGGAGAGGTAGGTGAGCCCCCGCTCCCGGCGGGCGATCATGATCTCCCGGGCCAGCCGGTGCGCCAGAAAGATGGGGAGGGGCAGAAAAGCCTCGGTCTGGCGGCAGGCAAAGCCGAAGACCGTGGCCTGCTGCCTCGCCGCCAAGCGGTCGAACTCCTCCGGCTTCAGCCGCATTTCATCGAAGATCAGGTCCGCGTCCGGCGGATATTCCTGCAGGCTGGTGAGGATGCTGCAGGTTTTGGCGTCAAAATCCGGCCGGGCATACCCCACCTGGCTGATGACCTTGCGGGCCAGATTGGGGATGTCGGCCCGGACCTCCGAAGCAAAGCGGGCGGCGATGAAGAGGATGGAGTTGGACACGGCGCACTCCGCCCGCACCCGGGCGAAGGGATCCTGCTCCAGGAAGTGATCTACGATGGCATCGCTGATCTGATCGCAGAGCTTGTCGGGATGGCCTTCCGTCACCGACTCGGAGATAAAGATGAAATCCTGGTTCATGGCCCATCCCCGTGACGGCCTGAAATGATCTTCTTCACTGTGGCCAACATCCTGCCATCCTTTGGAGGTATTGTGTCCGGAAAGAGCGCTTTAAGGAAGCTCCAGGCCCACCTCCTCTTTCAGCCATTGCCGCACCCGGGCCTCGATCTGGTCCCGCACCCGCCGGAAAACAGCCAGTTTGTCCTCCGGACTGCCCGTGGCCGCGACCGGGTCCTCAAAGGGCCAGAAGAGCCGCTGCACCACCCCGGGAAAGGCCTTGGGGCAATTTCGCTCCGCCCGGTCGCAGACGATAATCAGGTAGCGGAATGCCATCCTCCCCAGGTACGTCTCCACCCCTTTGGCATGCTGCCCCACCAGGTCAAAGCCCTTCTCTGCCATCACCTGCCGGGTGAGGGGATGGATCTCCGTGGGGTCGTAGCCGGCGCTGTGGACCTCAAAGCGGTGTCCGGCATAGTGCTTGAGGAAGGCCTCCGCCATCTGGCTGCGGGCGCTGTTGCCGGTGCAGAGAATAAGGATATTTTCCTTTTCTTCCATAACAGACTGCGGTCCTCCCGGAAACAGTGCTCAGGCCGACAGCGGGGCGGGCCGCAGGGCCTCCCGGGGCGGGCGGGGCTTGGTCAGCTCATTCACCACCAGTGGCACCAGCGCGCCGGCCAGCGCCACTGCCACATCCAGGGCGCCTAAGGGGGTAAGGCCCAAAACGGCCCTGAGCCCCGGCACCAGCAGGGTCAGCCCCTGGAGCACCAGGGAGCCGGCCACGGCCCCGTAAAGATAGGGATTGGCCGGCCGCTCCGCCCCGGAAAAGAGGCGGGTGCTCTCGGAGCGACAGCTCAAGGCATGCAGCAGCTGGCCGCTGGTGAGGCTATGAAAGGCCAGGGTGCTGGCCTGCGGCCCCAGGCCATAGCGGGCCGCCCCATAGGCATAAGCCCCCAGCGCCCCGGCGCTCAAGGCGGCGGATTCAAAGGCCATGCGCCGGAAATCCGTATCACTGAAGATGGGCTCTTCCGGGTTTCTGGGCGGCCGGGAGAGAATATCCGGCTCCGGCGGCTCCAGGGCCAGGGTAAGGCCCGGGAGGATGTCGGACACCAGATTGATCCATAAGAACTGCATGGCGGTGAGGGGCGAGCCCAGACCCGCCGCCAGGGCGGTCACCGTCAGCATGATCTCGCTTAGGTTGGTGGCCAGGAAGAAGTGCACCGACTTGCGGATGTTGAGGTAGATGGTGCGACCGTCCCGCACCGCGATGAGCAGGGTGCCCAGGTCGTCCTTCTCCAGCACCACATCGGCCACTTCCCGGGCGATGTCGGTGCCGGTATGGCCCATGGCGATGCCCACATCCGCAGCCTTCAGCGCCGGGCCGTCATTGATGCCGTCGCCGGTCATGGCCACCACCTTCCCGGCCTTCTGCAGGGCCTGCACAATGCGCAGTTTATGGGCCGGACTCACCCGGGCGAAGATGTGGGCCCGGGGGATGAGGGCCTCCAGGGTCTCCGGCGGCACCTGACTCAACTGCACCGCCTCCAGGATCTCCAGGGGCCGGCCACGGCTGAGGTTCAGTTCCTGGCCGATGGCATAGGCGGTGGGGCTCTGGTCGCCGGTGATCATCACCGTGGCGATGCCGGCCCGGTGGAAGGCCCGGATGGCCTCGGCCACTCCCGGGCGAATGGGGTCGGTCATGGCGATGAGCCCCAGCCAGATGAGGCCGTCTTCCCCCGCCTCCGCCTCCCGGCCCCGGGCGTAGGCCAGCCCGAGAGTGCGGAAGGCCCGGCCCGCCAGGGCCTCGTTATCCGCTTCGATGCGGGCCCGGTCCTCTTCGGTGAGGGGGCGCCTCTTTCCTTGCCGCAGCTGATGGCGGCAGAGGGCCAGCACCTCCAGGGGGCTGCCCTTCACCGCCCGGAAGCGGCCCCGGCCGTTGATGCCATGCAGAGTGCTCATGTACGGCCGGGTTTCGGAGCGGTGGTGCAGGCTGAGCAGCGGATAACGCTGCCGCAGGGCGCTGACATCCAGGCCGGCGTCCAAAGCCAGACGCACCAGGGCGGCCTCGGTGGGCGTGCCCCGGAGGGTCAACTCCCCCTGCTCCCGATAGATCTCCGTTTCGTTGCACAGCACCGCCACCTGCAGGAGCAGGCGCAGGTCATGGCAGCCGGTGAGGGAGACGGGTTCCCCCCCGTGGCACAGCTGCCCTTCCACCACCTCATAGGTCTTGTTCCCGGCCAGCACCTGGGTGACGGTCATGCGGTTGTAGGTGATGGTGCCGGTCTTGTCCAGGCACAGGGTCTGCACCGCGCCCAGAGTCTCCACGGCCTGGAGGTGGCGGATGAGCACGTGGTGCCGGCGCATGTCCCGCACCCCCAGGGCCAGGGTGGTGGTAGCCATCATGGGCAGGCCTTCGGGCACGGCGGCGGCGGCCAGGCAGATGGCGGTGCGCAGCATCTCCAGGAAACCCAGGCCCCACAAGGCCCCGGCGGCGAAGGCGACCCCCGACACCCCCAGGCAGAGCCACACCAGCCGGTCCCCCAGCTCCCCCAATTGGCGCTGCAGAGGTGTCTCCGGACTGATGGTCTCCCCCACCAGGAGCTGGATGCGGCCGATCTCCGTGAAGCTGCCGGTGTTCACCACCAGGGCCAGGCCCTCCCCGCCGGTGACCAGGGTGCCCTTGTAAACCATGTTCACCCGGTCGGCCAGGGGAAGGTGAGGATCAGCCAGAGCGGGGATGGCTTTGGCTACCGGCAGGCTCTCACCGGTCAGGGCGGATTCGTCCACACTCAGATGGTGGGCCGCCACCAGGCGGGCGTCAGCGGGCACGGACACCCCGGGGCGCAGCACCACCAGGTCCCCCACGGCCACGGACTCGGAGGGGATCTCCCGGGTCTCGCCCTCCCGGATCACCAAGGCGCCGGGCCGCACCAGGGTCTGGAGGGACTGGATGGTCTTTTCCGCTTCGCTCTCGGTCTTGTAGCCGATATAGGCGTTGGCCACCACCACTCCCATGATGAGGAGGGCATCCGTCAGACCGCCAGTAAACAGCGAGATGCCGGCGGCCACCCCCAACAGGGCCACCGGCAGGGACTTAAACTGCTCCAGGAAAATGTCCAGGCCGGAGCGCGCTTCGGCCTCAGGGAGGACATTTTGGCCATATTTCTCGAGGCGCCGCCGGGCCTGAGCGTCGGTGAGGCCCTGCACCGGGGAGGTCCCCAGCCGGGCCGCCACCTCCTCGGGGGTCAACAGGTGCCATTGCTCCTGGGGCTGCTCCTCGCCGTGCCCCCAGAGATATCCCAGTCCCGGCAGCCAGGAGGTCCCGGCCGGGGACTCCGGGGAGACCTGCCCCGGGGGCGCAGCCGTCGCCTGGTTTTGGCTGTGGGTGAGGTAGTCGGAGACAATCTCCTCCACCCGGGCAGCCATGGTCTTGGGGGTGTGATGGGAGTTGTAGCAGACCAGCAGGTTGCCGGTGAGGGGGTTGGCCGAAACCTCGGTGACCTCCGCCAGCCGGGAGAGCCGGAACTCGAGGACGCGCTTCAGCACCTCGTCCCGGTACAGTCCCTTCACCCGATAGCGGGTGCGGCCGGGGACCGCATCATGGACGGTCTCCACCATTGGCGGCGCCTCGGGTCCGCTGGCCATCATACGCAGGAACTGTTTCTATTCTGTGCTGCCTTCGGTTTTGGCCCGGGAGGGGGATTTGCGCTCCGCCGGGGCCGCCTGGGGCTTGCCTTCCTCCCCCGCCTCCTCCCGGCCTTTGGGCAGCAGAGTGCCGGCCACTTCCTTGACGCCTTCCACCGCGCCCACCAGGACGTCGGTGACCGCCTTGACGGCGCTGACCCCCAAGGTGCCGGCGGCCTCCAGGGCCCCGCCCACCGCGGCTTTGGCAGCCGCGCCGACGCTCCAGCCCACCTGGCCGGCGGTCTCCATCACCCCCATGACGGCGCTTTTGGCCACCGTGGCCACATCGCCACCCACCTCGGCGGCACCTTTCACCGCGCCCTTCACCAGGTTGCCGGCAGCCTGGGTGAGGTCGCCCCCCACGTCGCTGACGCCCAGAAGCAGGCCCTTGGCCACGTTCTTGGTGCCGGTAATCAGGCCGGTGCCCACCTCCTCGCCGGCCTTGATGGCCCCTTTGAAGACTTCCTTGCTCACCGTGATGGTCTCCGAGGCCACCTCGCCGGTGCCCTTGAGGACATCGGTGATGGTCTGGCGGGCCACGGAAACGATCTGGGACTCAATCTCCCCCAGACCTTTGAGGCCGCCCACGATGCTGTCCTTCACCGCGGCGCCGGTCTGGCCCAAAGCCCCGCTGATGCCGCCCGTTTCCTTGCTTTCTTCCGGAGACATGGCCTCCTCCTGTCTCACTTCCATGGTTGCAGGGTTGCTCGGAAACCCGCACCTGCGGCGGTCTCTCCGCCTCCACTTCAGGTCAAGTGCGGCCCCAGCCAGCTGGCCAGGGCCAGGGAATCCACTTCCGGAAAGAGCTCCTGGAAGGCGCTCTTCAGAGCCCACAAGGAGCTCCAGGAGCGGAGCCGCTCCCGGTCGTATTCCACCCGGACCGTCCCCGCCGCGGCATCGGCGCGCACCGCCCGGATACCGTCCACCGCCGAAAACCGCTCCGTCAGGCGCCGGGCCAGCTCCTCATTGCCCTGGAGCCGACTCACCCCCAGAACCAGCGTGCCCGGCCGGGCTGCCACCAACGTAAAACCTTGCATGCTCTCCCCAGTCATAAACCCCCAATCTTTGGTGTTTATTTATGTGAAGCCGCCTCAAAAGGAAACCGACCGGCAAAAAACTCACCCAATACTCATCTGCGGCTAACATGCAGGCCGGAAAACTGATCATCAGCCAATTGCCAAAGATGTCCGGGCTAAATAAAAAATTAACCCAGCCTTAATTCTTGTTTAATGGCAGCCTGTTAGGTTTATAGATGACAGGTTGTGGAAAAGGAGATGCCTGCATGCCCGTGATGACCGATTATCTGCACGCCTTGGAGGGCCGGCTGCGCATCAAGGTGCCGGAGGTCAAAGGTTCCCCGGCGGCAGCCGCCCGCATCGAGGGGGAGCTCAAAGCCGCCTTTGGGGTGGAGGAGGTCCATGCCAATCCCATTACCGGCAATGTGCTCATCACCTACCAGCCGGAGATCATCTCCCAGGATGAGATCATCCGCCTCCTCCGGGATGATCTGGGCTGCTTCCGGGAGGGCCTGAACACCGTCATCTCCCGCACCGGGCCCCGGGACAGCATGGCCGCCACCTTGGGCCGGGCCGTCTTTGAATCCGCCCTCCAGACCCTGGTGATGGCCATTATTTAACCGGGCCTGAGGGCAAGCCCTCACCAGCCACCCCTTTCCATGAAGGGGATGTCGCCCTTCAGGAAAATCCCTTTTTCCCTTCCCTCAGCTTTACTCTTCCCCTAAAGGAATCTCCCCTGACTCCCGGGGTGGCCCGCCCGCCTCCGGCGCGGCGGCGGGCCCTTCCCACAGGCCGCGGTTCAGCATGACAAAGATGGAAAACCCGAACCAGAAATAGTCGTACCAGGAGGGCTTAAGTTTCGAGTCCGTGAGTAATGCCCTTACCCCCAGCCCGAAGAGGCTCAAAGGGAGGAGCATCTTCAGGTCGATAAGCCCCCCGGTGGCGGCGCTCACCTGGGAGTTGAGCTGGCTGAAGAAACCCACCAGGCCGGCGGCCAGGGAGGAGGTGGGGGCAGTCGCGGTGTTTTCCTCCGGGGTGAGAAGGCGCGGCAACTCCTCGAGATTGAGGCCGGGAAAGAGCTCGGTCACCGCCTCGGACAGGGCCAGGAGGGCCGCGGGCGAGGTGATGGCCTGGGGATCATAGTGCACCACCACGCTGCCGGTGAGGGGGACCGCCGTCACCTCCAGCAGGGCAGGCACGACCCGGAGACGCTCCTCCACCCGGCGGGCAAAGGCGGCATCGCCCTTGACCCGAGGCACCTTGAGGCGCAGCCGCCCGGGGAGAGCGTGCACCACCGTCACCTCTTGAGCCGGCATCGCCAGCCACCTCCCTCATCTGCCCCACGCCGCCCTGCGGCCCCCCTTCCCCCCTGAAGAGCCACGCCTTACGGCCCGGGAAAGCAGGCCTTATTTGGGGGAACCGTAGTGCTCCGTCTTGGCCTCGGCGTAGAGGTCGCTCAACTGCTCTCCGGTCTCCGCCACCAGCCCCACGGCGGTGTCATAGAGGGTGAGGCCGCCTTTGATGACCCCTTTCGCCAGGGGCCGCAAGATAGCTCCGGCAGCCGGCAAAAGCACCGGCACCACCAGGGCCACCCCCACCCCCACCAAGATGTTGGGCACCGTCAGTTTGAAGAGATCTTTCCACATGATCTGGTCCTGCCCCCGGCGCGGTCGGAATAACTGGCCATCAGCCTCAAAATCCCGGAGGCCCAGGCCGCTGAGATCCGGGAGGGGGTCACCCCCACCGCTTTGGCGCAGCCTCACCGCGGGTGCCGGAGGACGATTAGGAATTTTTTTAGAAAATAAATCCAGTTAGGCCCGGTTGCCAAGGGAAGGCGCCCCTGAGGGTGCAAGCCCCCTGCGCTTGGACTTCCCTCAGCGCTCCCGCCGGCCGGGAATTCTCCCTCCCGTCAATCCCCTCTCTGAAGACATACCCGGCCGTCATGTGAGGTCCGTGAGCCTCAGGTGTGAAAATTATGAGCCGTCCTGGGACCTCTCACCCGGCCGGGGGAGCGGTCTCCCCGCCGCCCGTTGCAGTCCCGGGCCCGCCAGCGCCGGCGGCCCGCTCCGCCTTGACTTCGGCCACCAGGTCGCTCAGCTGTTCCCCGGCTTCGGCGGCGTATTCCTTGACCGTATCGGCCAAGGCCAGATAGCCCTTGATGAGGGTTTTGGCCAGGGGGCGGGAGACCGCGGCCACCGCCGGCAGCACAATGGGCGCGGCCAGCACCACTCCCAGCACCACCAGGATGCTGGGAACCGTGCCTTTGAGGCCATCGTCAAACAGTTTCACGGTCCGCCTCCTTGATGAAAAGGTAAATAAAAATCTAACGAAAATTTAACCCCTTCTTCAATAATCCTTAACCGACATATGTTGTATGATAGACATGGACCTCAAACGGCAGATTCTGCAGGCTTGCTGGCAGGGGCTGGTGCGGCTCTTCATCCTCCAGGAGGCCCGCAAAGGCCCGATTTATGGGGTGCGCCTGAAAAAGCTGCTGGCCCGCCAGGGCTACGCCATCAGCTCCGGGAGCCTTTATCCCATGCTGCACCAATTGGAGGAGGGCGGCGCCTTGCGCTCCCGCATCCGCATTTTCCGGGGCCGGGCCCGCAAATACTATGACCTCACCCCCCTGGGACTGAAGCTGCTCATGGACATCAAAGCCGCCCTGCCCCCGTGTCTGAGCGGCCTGCCCGAAGAAACCGTCCCAGCCCCTGATGCCGGCCTCGTGAACCTGGATTAACCTTTCTTCCCCCTGACGCTGACTCTTTTTCTTTTAGGCAAGCCGCAAATGTCGGCCCTGGGGAGGCCTGCCGTCCCCCTTCCCCGGAAGGCCACGCAATCATCATCAAGCGCCAATAAATAGTGGCAGACTACGGGTGGGGAAGAAAGGATGTGCCAGAGGGGGTCCGCTGGGGGGTGTGAGAGCGAAATTTCTTGCCCGAAGTCTTCAGGGTCTTAGGGCTCCCTAAAAGAGGCGGCCACGGCCTCAGCCAGGCACTCCGCAAGGAAGCGGCCGGTGGCCTCCATTACCGGTATTTGGCGGCCGTTGACGGCGCTCACCGGCATCAGGCCCAAAAGCGAATTGATGAGCCACAGGCCCTCGGCCTCCCACAGATCCGCCGGCCGCAAGGGCACCGGCACCAGCTCCCGGCCCCGGGCGGCCAGCCCCCGGGCCAGGGCCGCCAGAGTGACCCCGGGAAGGGCGCTGGGGGCCTCCGGCGTCTCATACACCCCGGCCCGAAGGAGCACCAGGTTGGCGGCGGCCGCCTCGGACAGGCGGCCGTCGGCCTCCAGGATGAGGGCCTCCTTGGCGCCCCGGTCCCGGGCATATTGGCGGGCGGCCAGATAAAAGAGGTAGTTCAGGCTCTTGTGGCGCCCCAGGAAGGTGGTGCGCCGGGCGGGAAAGATGACCGTCTCCCAGCCCCGCAGGTACTCCTGGGGCGGCGGCGGGGTGTACGGCCGGGCGGTGATGACCAGCGTCCCCCGGGGGACCTCCGGAAGCCCCAGCTCCGGATGCTCCCCCCGGGTGAGGATGAGCTTCACTGCCGCCAGGCCGCTCACCAAGCGGTTCACCGCCAATAGGCGCGTCAGGCGCTCCTCGAAGGGGTAGCGCTCCGGGAAGGGGAGCCGAAGCTCCCGGGCGGAGGCGGCCAGGCGCTTAAGGTGCGGCCCCAAAAGCTCCACCCGGCCGTGGACCGCTTTTAAGGTCTCAAAGAGGCCGTCGCCATAGAGAAAGCCCCGGTCCAGGACCGAAACCCGGGCCTGGGACAGAGGCAGCAGCTCATCATTCAGCCAGACGAAGGTGTCCCGGGAACTCATGGCAGCCTGGGGCCGACGGCAGCCGCTCCCTCCACCGCCGGGGCTTCCCCGGCCAACAGCCGAAACAGGGTGCGGCCTTTGTGCAGGGTCTCTTCATACTCCGCCGCTTCCTCGGAATCATACACCACCCCGCCGCCCACGGCAAAGTAACCCCGCCCCCGGGTGATAATCGCCGTGCGGATGGCCACGTTCAGGTCCAGGGTGCCCTGCAGCCCCAGGTAGCCGATGGCGCCGGTATAGACATGGCGCACATGGGGCTCCAGCTCGTCGATGATCTCCATGGCCCGGATCTTGGGGCAGCCGGTGATGGAGCCCCCGGGGAAAGCGGCCTTAAGCAGATCCACGTGGCTGGTGCCGCTTTGAAGCTCGCCTTTGACGATGGACACCAGGTGATAGACGTTCTGGTAGGCCTCCAGGCGCTTGTGCTCCGCCACCGTCACCGTCCGGGGCCGGCAGACCTTGCCCAGGTCGTTGCGCAAGAGATCCACGATCATGGAGAGCTCGGCATCGTCCTTGAGGCTTTCCGCCAGTTCCCGGCGGTTGGCCTCGTCCTCCTCGGGAGTCCGCCCCCGGGGGCGGGTGCCCTTGATGGGACGGGTCTCCACCTCCTCTCCCCGGCGCAGGAGGAAGCGCTCCATAGAGGTGGAGAGAATGACAAAGTCCCCGCAGTTCAGGTAGGCAAAGAAGGGCGCCGGGTTGAGGGCAAAGAGCCTGAGGAAGAGGGAATACGGATCGCCCTGGCACGGGAAGGCGAAGCGCTGGGAGAGATTCACCTGATAGACGTCGCCTTGGCGGATATAGTCCCGGATGCGGCCGACGGCCTTAAGATACGCCTCCCGGCGGAAATTGCTTTCGGGGGGCCCCACCCGGCAGGGGCCGGGGCCCTCCCCAGGAGGCGGCAGGGGCGCTCCTGGATTGAGCCGGCGGCCGGCCCGGTCCTCATAGACCACCTCCACCCGGGTGTAGCGGTCCTCCCAGCGGTCGTGAATGAGGAGACGCCGGGGAAAGGCCAGGACCAGCTCCGGCAGTTTGAGGTCGTCCGCCGCGGTGGCGGGCAGGCGCTCCAGGTGGTTTTTCAGGTCATAGGCGAAAAACCCCAGGCCGCCGGCGGTCAGTGGCAGAAGAGGGGGCGGCCCGGGAAGTTCCAGGTGGCCCAGCAGGTCCTCCAGCACCGTAAAGGGGTTGGCCACCCACACCCCCGGCTCCGGCGGCAGGCCCACGAAGACCCGGGTGCCCTTGGCGGTGAGCACCAGGAAGGGATCCCAGCCCATGAGGGAGTAGCGGGCGCAATCGAGGCTGCCGCCGCTCAACAGCAGCATGGCAAAGGGCTGGCGCCTCAAGGGTATAAAGAGCTGCTCCAAACCGGTGACCCCGGCGGGCGGAGTGAAGGGGGCGAGGGTGAGATCACAGATGCGGCCGAACATGACGTCTTTTCAAGGGCTCAGCGGGCCAGACGGAGAAAATTCTCCGCCAGCCGGTAGCCGTGCTCCGTCAGAAAGGATTCGGGGTGAAACTGCACCCCGTGCAGGGGATATTCCGGGTGGCTTAGGCCCATGACCACGCCGTCGGCGGTCCAGGCGGTGACGCTGAGCTCCGGCGCCACCGGCTGGGCCATAAGGGAATGGTAGCGGGCCGCGGCAAAAGGCGACGGCAGGCCCTGAAAGATACCCTCCCCCTGATGGAACACCAGGTGACGCTTGCCGTGCACCGGCTCCGGGGCCCGGGCGGTGGCCCCCCCGAAGACCTCGTTGATGGCCTGATGCCCCAGACAGACCCCCAAAATGGGAAGCTCACGGAAGTAGCGGGCGATGACCGCCTTGCTGATGCCGGCCTGGGCCGGGGCCTTGGGTCCGGGGGAGATGCATAGCCAGCGGGGCCTGAGGCCTGCGATCTCCTCCACCGTCAGCGCATCATGGCGATAGACCCGGATGTCCAGGTCGAATTCCCAGAAGAGCTGCACCAGGTTGTAGGTGAAAGAGTCGTAATTGTCGATCATCACCAGGCGCATGGCAGTCTCCGGCGGGACTCCGGCCCCCAAAAGAAAAGGCCACCCAGGGGAGCCTGGGTGGCCACGCGGGGCCTGACATAACTCCACACCGCCCTTCTACCTCAGGGAGACGGGGATGTCAAGTCCTTTAAAAGGGCTCAGCGCCGGGCGGGCTTGCGCCGGATAAAGTAGAGGGAGCCGAAGGCCCGCTCCGCCAGGCGGTGGTGCTGGCCGTCATAGTGGCTGAGGACCGCCTCGTCATAATCCTCGCCGGGCGCCATCTCCAGGGCGGCATCCCAGTCGCCGTCGCAGGCCTGCACCATGGCCTGGAGCATGACCGCGCCGCCGTTTCTGGCCGTGGGGTCGTGGGCGTAGTGGGCCCCGCAGGTGGGGCAGAGGCCGCCGTCGAATTCATACCACAGGCCGTCGCTCAAGGGCTCGGGGCGGGGCACCGGCCCCCGGCAGAAGGGACAGAGCGCCGGCTGGGAGCGTTCCCGGGTGAGATTGAGCACCATGGTTCTCCTTGCGGGAAGGTCTGGGGGGCGCCGGCGGGAGGCAGCGGCGGCTCACAGACGGGATTTCTTTTATTATCCCGGATTTTTCCTTCGCAGGCAATCCCCCCTCTTCTATTGACAGTGGGCCCCCCCATGAGTAAATTGGGAACAGCCCACCGTGAAAGGAGAGATGTCCCTATGGCGGTCACCATCACCTTCAGTGATGCGGATCAGCAGCGCATGGAAGCCATCATCATCGACAAGGACAAGGAGGAGGCCCTCCGGTTCTGCGCCGATCTCCTGGACAAAATCAAAGGGCATCCCGGGCACGCCTGCGGGCCCAAGATTGTCTAAGTCCCCAACCCGGCAAGGAGGCAGACATGGCGGAAAAGCAGGTGGTGTTTGAACCTCAGGACCAGTTGTATATTGAAGGCATCGTCATCGACAAAGACGCCGATGAGGCCCTGAAATTCCTGCAGAAGCTGATGGAGCGCATCAAGGGCACGGAGGGGCACGTCTGCGGCTTTCGGCCCTTCAAATAGCCTGACGTCGCTTTCTCCCTGCGAGGGAACTCCCGGGAGACTGGCCCTGGTGGCGGACACCCACACCTACACCGCCGGTCTCCCGCTCCTGTTGGCTTATTTCGCCGGCCAGAACGTCACTGACCTGGCCTGCCTGGGGGATTGTCCCCCGGAGCCTTTTCGCGCCTGGCTGACCGGCAGCCGCCGCCTCTATTGGGTCTATGATTTCCATGGCCCGGTCCTGCCGGAGGCCACCGCCTGCGGCATGGGGCTGGCGCTGCCCGGCAATGTCTTTCTGGCCCACACCCGGGCTCTCCTCTGGACCCACTTCCGGAAGGAATTGCACGCTTATCTGGCGGCTCCGCCCTCCGGCCGGCCGCCGCTTCTGTTCTGCCACGGCCACACCCACGTCCCCAGCGTCACCGACTACCGACCACCGGCGCCCCGGCTCCTGTATATCAATGACGCCCTGCGGCCCCAGGACTTCCGGCCCCGGCAGGCCTGCCTCACCTTGGAGCCCGACCACGTCTATCTCATCGTGCCCGGAGCCTTCACCCTGGAGGAGGGGCGCTACCCCACCTTCAGCTTTGCCGTGCTGGACCGGGAGAGAGGGCGTCTGGCCATGGTGTCCCTTACGGACCTGGCGGCCCTGCGGCATCTGACTCTCTTTGGGGAGGATGGCTGAGGCAAGGGGGACACCGGCAGCAGGGGCCTGCGGTGTGGAGGCCGGAGGGATGGTTACCCTCCGGAAAAAGGAAGGGGAAAGGGGCCAGATTGCCGCGTCTCTGGCCCCCTCTCGGTTTCAGCGTTGCAACGGCAAGGCCCAAGCCCGGTCAGAAGACGGTCGGCTCCGGGACAAGCGCCTATTTCTTCCGGATGGGATGGGTCTTGGGGAGCTGGGCCGCGATCTCCTTGGCCTCCGGCGAGCACACCGGGTGGCCCCAGCCGCTGGCGCTCACGCCCTGGGCAATGTCATGCACAATATTGTCGTCCTGGGTGGGGCTCACCCCCTTGGGCACATAGTCCAGCTTCAGGGCATGGCGCAGCTTCCAGGCGATGATGTGATCGGCGCAGGAGCTGTCGCCGCTCAGGCCCAGGCCGCCCACCAGCTCGCCTTTGTCGTTATACAGGGGTAGGCCGCCGCCGAAGACGTTGATGCCCCCCACCTTTTTGCCCACCATGGGGTCCTTGTCGGTGCCGTAGAGCTGGGGGTCGCCGCCGTAGGCCGCCGCCGGGTCCACCGGATTGCTGTGCTGCAGGCCGTAGAGGCTGCCCCCGGGCTGCACCGCGGCGTAGAGATTGGCGGTGGACAACGCCAGCCCTGGGAGGCTGAAAGCATTGGCGGTGTGGGCCTTCTGGGCCGAGATCACCCGGCTCCCCGGCCACTGGTCGCCCCGCTTCTGGCCGGAGAAGGCCACCACCCGGACGATGCCGTCCCGGTCCACCACCGTGGCCCACATGTTAAGGCCGAAGCCGCCGTTTTTCTCCGCCACGATCTTTTTCAGCGCCGTCACCACCTCCTGGTGGCTGGGGAGATCGGCGGCCGCCAAAGGGCAGGACAGGCCGAGGCACACCAGGCACGCCAGCAAGCCCCTCAGCACCTTGATTGCCAGCATCGGCTCACCTCCGGATTTTTGCCGATGCTCCCACAAGGACGGGGCATTGTCAATATATCCCCCACTGCTGATTCTCTCCTCTCGCCGAGGCAACCCATCTTGGGGATTTCTCCCCTCCATCGTGGAAATGTGGCTTTGCGCCACACGGGGCTGTATTTCCCCTCAGCCCAGGCAATCCTAAAAACCCTTGACAGAGGCCGCAAAAGCCGATAATTTAATCGAAAATTATTTTCCTATGATAATACTTCTTTATAATTTACAGCAAGATTGGAATAGATCAACCGGAAGGGATTCATTATCACTCTCACAAATGGAGACCATCCCCAAGGAGGACCATGTATGAGCCAAGGCAGCATGGGAGCCGGCCTCCCCTTCGGCCGCAAAGGCACCACTATCCGGGACTGGTGGCCCCACCGCCTGGACCTCACCCCCCTGCATCGGAACTGCCCCCTGATGAATCCCCGGGGCCCGGAGTTCAACTACGCCGAGGAGTTCAAGACCCTGGATTACTGGGCCCTGAAGAAGGATTTGCATGACCTCATGACCCGCTCCCAGGAGTGGTGGCCGGCGGATTACGGCCATTACGGCGGCCTGTTCATCCGCATGGCCTGGCACCTGGCCGGCACCTACCGCATCGGCGACGGCCGGGGCGGCGCCGGCATGGACCTGCAGCGTTTCGCCCCCCAGAACAGCTGGCCGGACAACGTCAACCTGGACAAGGCAAGGCGGCTTTTGTGGCCCATCAAGAAAAAATACGGGCGCAAAATCTCCTGGCCCGACCTCATGATCCTGGCGGGGAATGTCGCTTTGGAGTCCATGGGCTTCAAGACCTTTGGCTTCGGCGGCGGCCGGGAGGAGGTCTTCGAGCCCGAGGAGGTTTACTGGGGCACGGAAAAGGAGTGGCTGGGCGAGGAGCGCTACAGCGAGGAGGGGGAGCTGGAAAATCCCCTGGCCGCGGTGCAGATGGGCCTCATCTACGTCAACCCGGAGGGGCCGGGCGGGGTGCCGGATCCGGTGGCCTCCGCCAAGGACATCCGCACCATCTTCAAGCGCATGGCCATGAACGATGAGGAGACGGTGGCCCTCATCGCCGGCGGTCACACCTTCGGCAAGTGCCACGGCGCCGGGCCCGTCTCCCATGTGGGGCCGGAGCCGGAGGCCGCGCCCATCGAACAGCAGGGCCTGGGCTGGAAGAGCACCTTCGGCACCGGCAAAGGCGATGACACCATCACTAGCGGCCTGGAAGGCGCCTGGACCCCCACCCCCATCCAGTGGGACATGAGCTACTTCCACATGCTCTTCGATTATGAGTGGGAGCTTACCACCAGCCCCGCGGGGGCCAAGCAGTGGCGGCCCAAGAATGTGGCGGAGAAAGATTTGGCGCCTGCGGCCCACACCCCGGGCAAGCGGGTGCCCACCATGATGCTGACCACGGACCTGGCGCTGCGCTTCGACCCCATCTACGAAAAGATCTGCCGCCGCTTCATGGCCAACCCGGCGGAGTTCGCCGATGCCTTCGCCCGGGCTTGGTTCAAGCTCACCCACCGGGACATGGGTCCCAAATCCCGCTACCTGGGCCCGGAGGTGCCGGCGGAGGACCTCATCTGGCAGGATCCCCTCCCGCCCCGGGATTATGAGCTCATCGACGCCGCGGACATCGCCGTCCTCAAGGGCAAAATCCTGGCCTCCGGCCTCACCATCCCCGAGCTGGTCTACACCGCCTGGTCGTCGGCGGCCACCTTCCGGGGCTCCGACAAGCGGGGCGGGGCCAACGGCGCCCGCATCCGTCTGGCCCCCCAGAAGGACTGGGAGGTCAATATGCCGGCGCGGCTCCAGAAAGTGCTCGCCACCCTGGAGGGTATCCAAACGGAGTTCAACCGGGCCCAGAGCGGCGGCAAGCGGGTGTCCCTGGCCGACCTCATCGTCCTGGGGGGCTGCGCTGCGGTGGAGGAGGCCGCCCGCCGGGCCGGCTTTACGGTGAGTGTGCCCTTCACCCCCGGCCGCACCGATGCCACCCAGGAGCAGACCGACGTGGAGTCCTTCGCAGTCCTGGAGCCGGTGGCCGACGGCTTCCGCAACTACCAGAAAAAGCGCTACGCCGTCCCCGCGGAGGAGTTCTTGGTGGACAAGGCCTCCCTCCTCAACCTCACCGCCCCGGAGATGACCGTGCTTATCGGGGGCCTGCGGGTGCTCAATGCCAACTACCACCAGTCCCCTCACGGGGTCTTCACCGACCGGCCGGGGACCCTCACCAACGAGTTCTTTGTGAACCTCCTGGATATGGGGACGGAATGGAAGCCCACCTCCGAGGAGCGGGAGCTCTTTGAGGGCTATGACCGGGCCACCGGCAAGCTCAGGTGGACCGCCACCCGGGTGGACCTCATCTTCGGCCACCACTCGCAGCTGCGGGCCATTGCCGAGGTCTACGCCTGCGATGACGCCCAGGAGAAGTTCGTCCAGGATTTTGTCGCCGCCTGGAGCAAGGTAATGCACCTGGACCGCTTCGATCTGCCCAAGGCTTAAGTTAACACCGGGAGACGGCGGACCCGTTATTCGGGACCGGCGGACCGTCATCTCTGACTGCTTTCCAGCGGCGGCGCTACCTCACCGAGGAGGCGCCGCTTTTGTTTTAGGTGGCGGCGGATGATTCTCCCGGGTCGGGAGCGGTACCTGGCAGGGGAAACAAGGGGCTTAGGACCGGGGCTTTGCCATGGCGGTTCACACCGCCTCCAGGGCACCACGGGTATGAAGTGACGACGGCGGGCGGGGCGGTTATCTCAGCCCGAAAATGAAGTGGCGTCCCCACGGGGATTTGAACCCCGGTTGCCGGCGTAAAAGGCCGGTAACAATAATTTCCTCCTTTTTACCTGTATTTTTATAACCTACTAAAAATTAATGTAATCTCGGTTTTATATTTTCATTGACTTCCCCCAAAATACCCCTATAATCATTCCAGAGGTTGGAAATAGGGTTGGAAATTTTCTGTCCCCGACTTAAGAATGGAGTTAGGCAGGTTCATTTCCAACCCTTCTTAAGCAATTTCTCAAAAATCAAAGGGGCTTAACCATTTCCAACCCGTTCCAGCACAGGAGACTTGGATATGAAACGGCACAAAACCAAATATCCCGGTGTGTTCTATCGAGAGGCGAACAGATTGGGCGGCCCCGGGAAGGAGAGGGTCTATTACATCGTCTTCAAAAAGGACGGAAAAATCTACGAGGAGAAGGTAGGCCGCCAGTTTGCTGACGACATGACCCCGGCCCGGGCGAACCAGATTCGGTCGCAACGCATCGAGGGGAAGCGCCCATCACGGAGAGAATTACGGGCAGCTGCAAAAGAAACCAAATGGACGATTGATCGCCTTTGGGAGCAATACCTGAGCGACAAACCTGATACCAAGAGTTGGAGAACTGATCGTTATCGTTATAATAAATTCCTCAAAGACAGCTTTGGACAAAAAGAACCAAAGGATATTTCCCCATTGGATACCCATCGCTTGCGGCTTCAGCTTGCTAAAAATCTTGCCCCTCAGACTGTAAAGCATGTCTTAGTTCTTCTGACCAGGATCATTAATTTTGGACTAAAAAAGGGGTTGTGCCAGGGTCTTTCTTTTAAGGTGGAGATGCCCAAGGTTTACAACATAAAAACTGAGGACTTGAGTCTCGAGCAAATGGCCAAGCTCTTAGAGGCGCTGGCAAAAGAGCCGGACATTCAAGCAGCAAACTTTATGAAATTAGCTCTGTTGACCGGTATGAGGCGGAGCGAATTATTCAAGCTTACCTGGGATGATATTGACTTTGAGCGTGGTTTTATCCATATCCGAGATCCCAAAGGGCGAAAAGACCAAAAAATCCCTTTAAATCCCGAGGCCAGGACAGTGCTTTTAAACCATCCCCGCTTAGAGTCGTCCTTCGTATTTCCAGGGCGTAACGGCAAACAACGGACCCGTAATCCCAGACGCATAGATGCCATCAGGAAGGCCTGTGGTCTGCCGGCAGACTTTCGCCCCTTACACGGGTTGCGTCACACCTTTGCCAGCTCCTTGGCCTCCTCCGGGCAAGTGGATCTTTACACCCTACAAAAGCTTCTCACCCATAAAAGTCCGGCCATGACCCAGCGATATGCCCACTTGAGGGATGAAGCCCTAAAGCGAGCTGCGGCTTTGGCAGGGACCTTGGTCAATCGGGCGATAAATGGCAACAATCTGCCTCAGGCCGTCTTGCAGGATTAGAAGAGTAACTAATGTCCGATTACGATAAACTGTGAGCCAAGGTGCGCATCGGTTAGGGCTCCTCCGATAAGTTGCTGGGAAGATCATTGACTTGCATACGAAGGGAAAGGCGGATTATCTTCCTCAAAAAGACCTGGCGCCATCGAAACAGACATGCATCCCAGTCTACAGGCGTTCTTGTCAAGCTTATGAGGTTGAAGGATGTGAAAACGAAGTTGAGTCTAATACTTAATAGAATGGATAGAGGTTCATTACCGGCCCGTCGAAGAATTGGGGGCTACTTGGCCGAACTTTTTGATTATAAAGACCCTCGAAGAATAGACGAATGGTCCTTTTGGCCATCGCTTTGCCGACAAATGGAAAGGCCCTCGGATCTGGGCGATTGGCTGATTATTTCACACATAAAAGAGGCTCCGGTGAGCATACTCATTGGAGCTCCCTAATTCCGGAGCCAGGCTTCAGGCAGAAATTGGGACTTGCAGCCAACTGAAAACGGAAGGCCTTTTCCAAAAAAGCGGTTGCCTTCCATACGGCTGGATCCATGTCATTAGGTCTCTCATCAGACAGCCCATGACTGCTGCATTACACGAGAATACCCCACCCTGGAATTTTTAGCCCTCCAGACGCTTACCACCTCAAGGACGGATTGGGCAGGTAACAAGAATCAGGCAAGCCGTTTCATTTCTCCGACTTAGATTCCCTTCGGGAGGACCACCCTTCCTAAGGGACAACAACACCACCCACCAAGCCTTCACCCGCTTCCCCCAAGGAATGGGGGCCACAGTCCCCTCAAGGAAATTGGCCAAGATGCCCCCATTTTTAGTCAGCTGACGGGCAAACCCAGACTCATACGAGGTCTCATTAATTTATCCTAACAATATTTTAACATTTATGTGAATTATATCACATTAATTTGCCGGGCTGCCTTCAGTAATTCTTTTATAATTAATAATACATACCATAAATATCTTACTTTTGTGAAAAATTAGGCAAAGGGAGTCCATGCTTATTTTAGGCTTATAGCAACAAATATTCGATATGGCGTATAGGAATATTTAAAGGGAAAATTAGGTTTGCTGAGAGAAAAAAATTACCTTGACATAGACAAAAATATATTTAAAAAAATCTTTGAAGACTGCAGGGGCCGCTCCTGGGAGGCAGGTCTGCAGCACATTTGCTACTGAGACCTCGATATGAATACTACGTGATTTTTAAAAAGATTTTTAAGATTTTTAAAAGCCTGTGGAGGGAGGATAATTATCCCCTCTTTCACGGGCTTTTTTTCTCATGAGGCTACCATGACTCAAAGAGAAAAGAACTGGGATAAGAAACTTTATCTTACCGATGTCGAAGCAGCTCGGCTTTTATCGGTTTCTCCGCAGACCTTGCGCAATTGGCGGAGTCTTGGCGAAGGGCCACCTTACATAAAGAAAAACCGCCTGGTTCGTTACCGTTTCGATGACCTCATCACATTTATGGAATCCGGTCGAATTGAGCCTGCGGCCCATGGGGAAGCTAAAAAATGACGGCTGCCGAGGTTGCCAAAGCATTAGCCGGAGACCGATGCCCGCAACGAGCAGGCAGAGGGTGGTTAACCTGGTGCCCTGTCCATGTAGACAAAAACCCCTCCTTATCTGTCTCCGAGGATAATGGCAAGCTTTTGGTCTTCTGCCATGCAGGCTGTGCCCAGGAGAAAGTGATCCTGGAGTTAAAGGCCCGTAATTTATGGCCAAGGAGGAATGGCTTGAAGAAGTCTCGCCCTTATGAAGCCAAGGGTTACGGCCCCGCCAGGGGCAACGGTGGTTCTCGCCTGGGAGAGCTGGATGCCGTCTACCCTTACCGCGACGCTTCGGGCAACCTTCTCTTCGAGGTATGCCGCTTTCGGACCCCAGATGGCGGAAAAACATTCCGCCAGCGGCGGCCGGACCCCGAAAAGCCCGGGGAATGGATTTGGAATCTGAATGGCGTTCCCCTGGTACTTTACCGCCTGCCCGAACTTGTGGCGGCGGATCCGGCTATCCCCGTTTTTGTGACGGAGGGCGAGAAAGACGCCGACCGCCTGGCAAATTGGGGACAAGTGACCACCACCAACCCCATGGGGGCGGGAAAGTGGCGAGAGGAGTATAACCAATGCCTCCGGGGACGCCGAGTGGTGATTCTGCCGGATAACGACCCGCCCGGCCGGGACCATTCTCTCCATGTTGCCCAGGCTCTGTATGGGGTGGCGGCTAGCGTCAAAATCCTTAATCTGCCTAGGCTCCCTGAGAAGGGAGACATTTCTGACTGGATCGACGCCGGCGGCACCATCGAGAAGCTCCTTTCCCTGGCGGAGGCGACACCGGAATGGGAACCCCCGGTTGGGACGACGGAGGAAGGGAAGAACAAGCGCGAAAGCCAGGCCGAACAGCTGATCAAGCTGGCCGCCGACGCGGAGCTTTTCCACGATTCGGTCCTCAAGGCTTACGCCACTATCCCGGTGGGACGCCACTATGAGACCTGGCCTGTTCGAAGCCACGGCTTCCGCGGCTGGCTCCAAGAGCGCTTCTATCGGGCTCACGGCAAACCGGCCGGGGGGCAGGCCCTGCAGGATGCCATAGACCTGGTGGCGGCCAGGGCGATTTACGACGGGCCTGAGGTGTCCACTTTTGTCAGGGTGGCCCACATCGGGGACCGGGTATATGTGGACTTGGCGGATGCCGAATGGCGGGCGGTGGAGATAAGTCCCGAAGGCTGGAGGGTGGTGGAGCGGCCGACTGTAAAATTCCTGCGGCCGCGGGGAATGGCTTCCCTGCCTGTGCCTGAACCCGGGGACAGTCTGGCGGTTCTGCGTCCTTTCGTGAATTGCCAGGACGAGGAGTGGCCCCTGGTGGTGGCCTGGCTGGTGGGGGCCCTGTCACGAGGCCCCTACCCCATCCTAATGCTCCAGGGGGAACAAGGCTCAGCCAAGACCACCACCGCCCGGGTGCTTAAAGCTCTCATTGACCCTTCTATGGCCCCCCAGCGGGCGGCCCCGAGGAACCAACGGGACCTGATGATCAGCGCCGCAAACTCGTGGGTACTGAGCTTTGACAATCTCTCCGGCCTGGAGAAATGGCTCTCAAATGCCTTCTGTCGCCTTGCCACTGGCGGGGGCTTGGGCACCCGGGAGCTTTACTCTGACGCGGACGAAGTGCTCTTTGACGCCATGAGGCCTCTTATCCTGAACGGGATTGACTCCGTGGCTGAGAAGGGGGATTTGGCTCAGCGCGAAATTTTAATTAACTGCCCCTACATCCCCAAAGAGGCCCGCAAGCCTGAAGCTCGTTTTTGGGCAGAGTTTAACGCTACCCGCCCGCTCATCCTGGGGGCCCTTTTCACCGCGGTGAGCACCGCTCTGGCAAACCGGAACCGCGTCAACCTGCAAGGACTCCCACGCATGGCAGATTTCGCGGAGTGGGTGACGGCCGCGGAACCGGCCTTGCCCTGGGAGCCCGGCACCTTTCTGGCCGCTTACGACTCGAACGAAGCCCAGACTTCTGAGGAGGCCCTGGAGGCCGATCCCGTGGCCATGGCGGTGCTGGCGTTAATGAAGGACCGGGAGGTTTGGCAGGGCACCGCCTCCGAGCTTCTGGACGCCCTCGAAGGCCTAGTGAGGGAATCAACTTTGAAGAGCAAGCTATGGCCCAAAGCCCCTAATGCCTTAAGCAATAGGCTGCGCCAGGTGGCACCATTACTGCGAGCCCGCGGCGTCGAAATAGAGCGCGGCAAATCAGGTGTAAGGTTCATCATGCTTAGAAAAGGCGTGCAAAAGACCGCCCAAACCGCCCAAACCGCCCAAACCTAGGAATAAAGGGGATTTTGGGAGGACGATTCTGGGCATTGCAGGACGGTCGCAGCCGAGATGGAGGAGGAATCGTCCAGCCAGAAATCCACTGCGTGGGCAAATTGGGGGAAGGTGGACAATGCGGGTGAGGCTGGGGAGAATTTTCCTCCTTTTGATTACCAGGAGGGCGAACTATGAGTCCCCGAGATCCCCTGGAACGGCTGACCCGGCTGGGTTACCGCTTTTCCTTGGTATGACTGCACTCATATTTGGCCCTAAGAAGGTGAGAACCCGCGGCCCGGCAAGCCTGGGGGTTTTGCTACAAGCTGGGACGCGGTCGTTACGCCATGGCCCGGGCCTGCGATGCTTTCAGGGAGAAAGGCACGAAGCTGCAACGGCCACAGACAAGGAGACCCAGATGAAAAGCTTGTCAGAATTGACCGGGGAGCGCTACCGCCTGGAGTTCGATGAATCCTGGGAATACGAGCGCCCAGAGGTGCGGCTGGCGGACAGGGTCTGGTATGAGCACATCCTTTGCAAGATGAACGCTTTCATCAGCCTCTACTGCCTGGGAGAACACCCCTGCTCCCTTGCCGCTTGGTGCCCCCTCAGGCGGGCGGATTGCCGGGACCACGGCGGCCCCATCCTGCAGCTGTGGACCCCCCGGCCCAAAAATGCCCGCCGTATCTGGGAAGTCATCAAAGACGAGGCGTCCTGCCACCTCGACCCCTTGGAGGGCGAAGCGGTGCTCTACTTTCCCGCCCGCTTACTCCCTGTGGTGGCGGAGCTGGCCGGCGCCCGGAAGCGGCGGCAGTTGTCCCCGGAACAGCGGTCCAAGCTCGTGGAAGTCGGTCGGGCTACGCGGTTTTCCGCCCCGGTCCGCGGCGTAGAGAGGCAGAAAACGGCCCCAGAAGCGAGGCTATCAGGTCAGGGAAGGGTAAATGTCCCATTGGCTTTCACGCCGCAATTTTGCCAGCCCGTAGAAACCGTGAGTGCCGCTTTCCTTGAGGCTGAGGATCTGGGAAAGGAAAGTTAGGAGGAGCATGTCAGGGGGGATGACAAAAAATCGGAGGGCAATGACCCCGGGTAATCTCACAAAAATAGTTAAGGAAAGTTCGCATGGCGGTCGTGAGCTTTTTTAGCCCTGGTGGGCATCAGAGAGTTATCATCATTGGCAAATAACAGCAAATTTTTATATATTAGAAAATAAAGAAAAATATTTTTTATAATTTTAAAAGCTTTTCCGAGGGAGATTTAGGAAAAAAGAGCAAAGCCGATGAGCCTACCGGACCCAAGGAGGCAGGTGATGAGGAGAAAAAGAGAAAATTCCGAACGGGAAGTTTATCAAAACCCCTTAAAAAAACGCCCTCGGGGCCGCCCCTGGCCCAAGGGGGTCAGCGGCAATCCCGCCGGCCGGCCCAAGGGGGCCAAAAACAAATTCACCCTGGCAGTGGAAACAGGCATCCGCCGGGCCAAGGAGAAGCTGGCCCAGCCTAGGATCTTCGATCCGGACAAGCCCCACGAGTCCTGGGACGGGTATTACCTCCAGGAGGGCCTGTGGTTCGCCTGGGACCCCATCCGGCGGGAACATATCCTCTTGCCAGACCAGGATCCCGCCCCTAAGCCCCCCGCCCGCTTTGACCCCGCCGAACGCCGCACGGAAATGGTCTGGAAAGGCCGCCTCATCTACGTCCAGCACGGCTGGCCTTTCGACCCGGGCACCTGGAAGCGCTTAAAAATTTAATTAGAACAATTGTGGGGACAACATTTTCACCTTCCTCCTCCTCTTCAATTAGGTCGGTTCACCCCCACGTGCGTGGGGACAACATGTCGGCTCCGGAGCCATTGCCGGCTATGAGCTGTTCACCCCCACGTGCGTGGGGACAACGTCTAACCCCTCAGCGTGTTTCCCGAGCAAAACGGTTCACCCCCACGTGCGTGGGGACAACTTTGGGCAACTCCTAAATCGCATCTTGAAATACGGTTCACCCCCACGTGCGTGGGGACAACCCTGTCGTCTTGCTCTCCTGGGCTGGCTGTCTTGGTTCACCCCCACGTGCGTGGGGACAACATTTTTCTAGGCCGGGCCTCCATCGTGTGGTGCGGTTCACCCCCACGTGCGTGGGGACAACTGGTGTTGTAGTTGGTGGTGTTTTCTGGAACACGGTTCACCCCCACGTGCGTGGGGACAACGCGTATTTGGGGTGGCCGGGCAAAGTCATCCACGGTTCACCCCCACGTGCGTGGGGACAACATATCTGGCCCTGGTAGCTGCCCTGGCTCCGGCGGTTCACCCCCACGTGCGTGGGGACAACTAAATACGGAGCTTCATATTGTCACGATCAACCGGTTCACCCCCACGTGCGTGGGGACAACGCCCCTGGCCTTGCAGGTGGCCCAAGCCCTGAGGGTTCACCCCCACGTGCGTGGGGACAACGGTGGCGCACCGTAGTCAGAACCTGGAAATCACGGTTCACCCCCACGTGCGTGGGGACAACCGCCCCCAAAATGGCGCGATGATGAAGCCCCCCGGTTCACCCCCACGTGCGTGGGGACAACGGCCTGGGGGGGCCGTCGGCGGCAGCGGCGGCCGGTTCACCCCCACGTGCGTGGGGACAACCACCTGCGCATCAAGGACCTGACAGCCCAAGTCGGTTCACCCCCACGTGCGTGGGGACAACCTGGCCGTATAAAGATTTGGGATTGCCAGAGACGGTTCACCCCCACGTGCGTGGGGACAACGTATGGGGGCGGGTGCCGAGGCCATCAAAGAGCGGTTCACCCCCACGTGCGTGGGGACAACGGGTCTTTATATCCTCAAACTTATCAAATAGACGGTTCACCCCCACGTGCGTGGGGACAACGCATAGCCAAAGAAGTGGTTTCTGCCACATTGCGGTTCACCCCCACGTGCGTGGGGACAACTGCCCCTCAAACTTCCCCCCACAGCGGGGGCACGGTTCACCCCCACGTGCGTGGGGACAACTTGTCTGCTTCCATCTCTATATACGGTTATTCCGGTTCACCCCCACGTGCGTGGGGACAACTTAAACCACCCTCAGCTAAGATATCAGGCAATCGGTTCACCCCCACGTGCGTGGGGACAACGTCCTACCAGTCCGGTGGTGGCACCCAGAGAGCGGTTCACCCCCACGTGCGTGGGGACAACTGTTTTTACCATCTCCACCATCTCGTCGTGACCGGTTCACCCCCACGTGCGTGGGGACAACTTAGCGGCTTTCCCGCCCGGGCGTTTGGTGGCCGGTTCACCCCCACGTGCGTGGGGACAACTGTTTTTACCATCTCCACCATCTCGT
>JBBFLF010000022.1:38159-41209 GCA_037481655.1 Desulfobaccales bacterium
CGTGACCGGTTCACCCCCACGTGCGTGGGGACAACTGTATCATCAGCAAAATCTCGCTGAATCTGTTCGGTTCACCCCCACGTGCGTGGGGACAACAACGGTGAGCGGCTCCCCACCATCGAGTGGATCGGTTCACCCCCACGTGCGTGGGGACAACGGCAATCTACCAGGCGTTGGCAGCCAGGGACACGGTTCACCCCCACGTGCGTGGGGACAACTCATCCCCGCACCGGAAGCTCTGCCACGCCTGCGGTTCACCCCCACGTGCGTGGGGACAACTCATCAAGGTCTGCAAATCCATATTTTTCCTCCGGTTCACCCCCACGTGCGTGGGGACAACATTACTTTTCCTACATTTAGGACAAATCATAACGGTTCACCCCCACGTGCGTGGGGACAACCCTTTTTGCCCTCTCATTTCTTTTGCTCGCTTCGGTTCACCCCCACGTGCGTGGGGACAACGCGCACTTAAACGGCGAATCCGTCGCTGCGATCGGTTCACCCCCACGTGCGTGGGGACAACACTATCGTTGGCGCTTCCTACGTCCTGTACGACGGTTCACCCCCACGTGCGTGGGGACAACAACCCTTACCTTTCGCATTTCGCACCAGCTCCCGGTTCACCCCCACGTGCGTGGGGACAACGCTCAAAGAGCAATGCCAGTACGTGTGTGTCTCGGTTCACCCCCACGTGCGTGGGGACAACTTACCAAAAACACTATTAATATAACCAATGAACGGTTCACCCCCACGTGCGTGGGGACAACTTTTTATTGACAAAGGACAATATCCGGATTATCGGTTCACCCCCACGTGCGTGGGGACAACGCTATACTGCTGAAGATTGTCTGTTCAATTACCGGTTCACCCCCACGTGCGTGGGGACAACACCCCCAGCCGCCAGACCCACACCCAGAGCCGCGGTTCACCCCCACGTGCGTGGGGACAACCCAGAATACCAGCTTGTGCCGCCTCCAATCTGCCCGGTTCACCCCCACGTGCGTGGGGACAACCTCCTCTGTCCATCTCATCCCACACCTCCATCCGGTTCACCCCCACGTGCGTGGGGACAACTGTGGGAGAATGCCGCCCTTCTCGTCGTAAATCGGTTCACCCCCACGTGCGTGGGGACAACAACGGTTATGGAGATGCAATTAGTGATTTTAACGGTTCACCCCCACGTGCGTGGGGACAACTGAAACGCCTCTTTAATTCCTGAGGATACAACCGGTTCACCCCCACGTGCGTGGGGACAACGTGGCCCATCACTTTGGCCACCCAGAGCGGATCGGTTCACCCCCACGTGCGTGGGGACAACACAAGAGGGGTTGGCATATCTGGCAGGATGTGCGGTTCACCCCCACGTGCGTGGGGACAACGGCTTTCCCTCATCGTATGTCACTCAGACCACCGGTTCACCCCCACGTGCGTGGGGACAACGTTAACTTTATATTGAAACTTCACTTTTTTGACGGTTCACCCCCACGTGCGTGGGGACAACAATCATGTAGCAATTTCTGATGAGGAATTAGACGGTTCACCCCCACGTGCGTGGGGACAACTCAGGTGGAGGTAGATAGCACCCGCAAAATTACGGTTCACCCCCACGTGCGTGGGGACAACATGTTTGATTATATGTGGGTATTGAAACAATTCGGTTCACCCCCACGTGCGTGGGGACAACGACCTACTCCCGGCAAGCGGATTGCAAATCTCCGGTTCACCCCCACGTGCGTGGGGACAACAGGATATTGTCGGAATGTCACTGACTGGAATACGGTTCACCCCCACGTGCGTGGGGACAACAGCAATTATTTATCCATTAACATTTGTTGGCACGGTTCACCCCCACGTGCGTGGGGACAACCCCATCAGCAGGGCAATCCGGGGGACCACATTCGGTTCACCCCCACGTGCGTGGGGACAACGCTGAGCACGCGCTGGCAATCGGACGCCGTCTCGGTTCACCCCCACGTGCGTGGGGACAACCTTATCCCTCTCGGGATTGTCATCTGCCATCTCGGTTCACCCCCACGTGCGTGGGGACAACGACCCGAGGAGTGCCTTCCAGCCCGTCACAGAGGGTTCACCCCCACGTGCGTGGGGACAACTTCAACACCGAAGCGACTACCTATACAAGCTCCGGTTCACCCCCACGTGCGTGGGGACAACAAATAGACGTAGTTCTTGCCAGTGCTTGTATGCGGTTCACCCCCACGTGCGTGGGGACAACGCTCAATAAGCGGTTTGGCGACCAGATCAAGGCGGTTCACCCCCACGTGCGTGGGGACAACTTTGAGAGCATCAGATACAGACCGGCTCATGGCGGTTCACCCCCACGTGCGTGGGGACAACCCCAGCCCGCTGCAGCACTTTTTCAACCAGCTCGGTTCACCCCCACGTGCGTGGGGACAACCCCACCAGGATCAGCCTGGAGGAAGCCAACCCCGGTTCACCCCCACGTGCGTGGGGACAACGCATGGGAACTTATAACCCCATCAACATACCCCGGTTCACCCCCACGTGCGTGGGGACAACATCACCTGGACCTTGATGCTCGCCGCCATTCACGGTTCACCCCCACGTGCGTGGGGACAACTGGCATTAGGGAGGGTTGGCTCTGTCAGGGGGCGGTTCACCCCCACGTGCGTGGGGACAACTCAGGGTGAGCGGTACCGGGCAGAACAGCAACGGTTCACCCCCACGTGCGTGGGGACAACATCTCCCTCCACCAGTCGAATGATAGCGGCGTCGGTTCACCCCCACGTGCGTGGGGACAACGGGCCAGCCGGGCCGCCTCCTGCCTGGAGATGCGGTTCACCCCCACGTGCGTGGGGACAACCGGTTTTTACCTGCGTGTCGAGGACTAACCACCGGTTCACCCCCACGTGCGTGGGGACAACGATAGCGGCGGCCTACCGGCTGTAAGTAGCACTGGTTCACCCCCACGTGCGTGGGGACAACCTGTATCGCCATGGCCGAGGCAGAGATTAACTCGGTTCACCCCCACGTGCGTGGGGACAACACTTCCCAAAACCGCATCATTGCGG
>JBBFLF010000023.1 GCA_037481655.1 Desulfobaccales bacterium
CCATAAAGGGTTGGGAGGGGGGGCGGGGGGAGGGCAGGGAGCCACAGCTCCCTGGCCCTCCCCCGCTTCCTTCTACCACACGTTTCCCGGGTCGATGTCCAGGGTGAGGTCGAGTTTGGATTTGGCGGGGGGGTGGAAGAGGTGGGGGAGGAGGTCCAGGGTGCGGCTTAAGGCCGGGCGGCCGCAGGCTTTGAGGAGGATTTGCCAGCGGTGGCGGCCTTTGAGTTTGGCCACGCCAGCGGGGGCGGGGCCCAGGAGGCGGACATGCCGGCTCAGGTCCGGGTCGGCGGCTAAGTGGCGGCTCAGGCGTTGGGCCAGGTGGCGGGCGGCGTCGGCCACGGTGGTCTCGTCGGGGCCGCTTATGCGGAGGAGGGCCAGGCGGGTGAAGGGGGGGTAGCCCAGGCGGCGCCGGGCCTGGATTTCGGCCTCGTAGAAGGCCTGGTAGTCCTGGGTGCGCACGGTCTGGAAGACGTAGTGCTCCGGGTTGTAGGTCTGGATGAGGACCCGGCCCGGGGCGTCCCCCCGGCCGGCCCGGCCCGCCACCTGGGCCAGGAGCTGGAAGGTGCGTTCCCCGGCATGGTATTCGGGGAAGAAGAGGCTGAGGTCGCCGGCGATGACCCCCACCAGGGTGACTCCGGGGAGGTGGTGGCCTTTGGTGATCATCTGGGTACCCACCAGGATGTCCAGCTCCCCCCGGGCCACGGCCTCCAGGGTGGCCACGGCCTTGCCGCTGTGGGGGGCCACGTCTCGGTCCAGGCGGGCCACCCGGGCGGCGGGGAAGAGGCGCCGCACTTCGGCCTCCACCTTTTCGGTGCCGATGCCGTAGCGTTTGAGCAGGCTGGAGCGGCACTGGGGGCAAGTCTCGGGCGGCTCCAGCCGGTAGCCGCAGTAGTGGCACAAAAGCGCGCCTGCGGCCTGGTGGTAGGTGAGGGCGACGCTGCAGTGGCGGCAGGTGAGCACATGCCCGCACAGGAGGCAGAAGAGCACCGCGGCGTAGCCCCGGCGGTTGAGAAAGAGCAAGGCCTGTTCCCTCCGGGCCAGGGTGTCGCTCAGGGCCTGGGCCAGGGGCTGGGAGATGACTTTGAGGCCGCGGCTCCCCCGTTCCCGGCGCAGGTCCACCAGCTCGATCTCAGGGAGATCCTGGGGGGTGACCCGGCGGGGGAGGGTGAGGCAGGTGAGGCGGTTGGTCTGGGCCCGGTAGTAGGTGGCCACCGCCGGGGTGGCGGAGACCAGCACCACCGCCGCTTCCTGCAGCTTGGCGCGATACAGGGCCACATCCCGGGCCTGGTAGGGGAGGCCGCCTTCGTGTTTGTAGGCCGGGTCGTGCTCTTCGTCCACCACGATGAGGCCGGGGCGGCTCAAAGGCGCGAAGACGGCGGAGCGGGCCCCCACGGCGATGTCGGCCTCGCCTGTGAGGAGGCGGCGCCACTGGGCCAGGCGCTGGGATTCCGTCATGCCGCTGTGCAGCAGGGCCACTCGATCGCCAAAGCGGCGGCGGAACTCCTGGGCCAGGGGGTGGGTGAGGGCGATCTCCGGGGCCAGCACCAGGACCTGGCGGCCCTGGGCCAAGGTGGCGGCCGCCGCGGCCAGATACACCTCGGTTTTGCCGCTGGCGGTGACTCCATGGAGGAGAAAGGGGGCAAATTCCCGGCGGGCCACCGCAGCCACGATGGCCTCCACCGCCTGGGACTGTTCGGGGAGCAGGGTGAGGGGAGGGGCGGGCTCCCCCACGTCGCCGGCGGCTTCCGGAGCAGCGGGAGGGCGCTCCTTTAAAGTCAACAGGCCCCGCCGGGCCAGCCGGGTGACCACTCCGCGGCACCCGGGGAAGGCGGCAGTGAGGGCCCGCCAGGGGAGGGGCCCCTGGTCGCTCAGGAAGTCAAGAATCAGGCGCGCCTTGGGGCTGGGACGGCGCCCGGGGGGGTGATCTTTCGCTTGCGTGGCCGCCACCCACACCTCGGGGCGGGCAGGTCCGGCCTGCCCCGGCAGGATGGTTTTGAGCGCTTCCCCTAAGGGATAGCGGTAATACTCCGACAGCCAGCGAAACAGCGGCACAAGCTCCGGCGGAAAGCGGGGTTCCGGGTCCACCAGGGCGGTCACCGCCTTGAGGGCGGCGGGCGGCGGGGTGTCGGTGGGGGCCAGGAGACAGCCCAAAGCCTGGCGGCGGCCCACGGGCACCCGCACGAGACACCCGGGGCGGGCTGCCGCGGCCAGCTCCGGGGGCACCAGATAGGTCAGGGGGCCGGGCAGGGGCAGAAAGACCGCCACTTCCCACAGGGCCCCCGGTGGGGCAGCGGGTGGACGCGGCTCAGTCGAAGCGGGGAGAGAAACCGAAGAGCCGGGCATAAGCGGCGGTGATGGCGCCGTAAGTCACCGGGAAACTGATGACCAGTCCTACCCCCAGGGCCAGGAGCCCCGCCAGGTTGACGAGCAGGAGCACAAGGAAAAAGGCGAAGAAGCCGAACCAGCGTGGGGTCACCGCCCGGCGGCTCTCCTCCAGGGCGGGCCAGAAATCCAGGCCCCGATCCAGAAGGATGAGGCTGGCGAACATGTAGGAGACGGCCAGGTAGATGCCGGGCGCAATGAGCAGGACGAGGCCGAGGGTGATGAGCACCTGGCTCACCACCCCCAGGAGCACCAGGGGGAGGAGCCTGCGGGACTCAAAACCGGCGAAGAAGTGGCGGAATTCCACTTCCTGGCCGGTGAGGAGGCGGCCGTGGACCACAAAATACCCGGCGGCCAGAGGCGTGTGCGCCAGGATGAAGGCCACGCTCCCCACCCCCGGCACGGCGTGCAGCACCGCACCGATGAGAAAGTAAAGCAGGGTGAAGCCGATGAAGCCGCCGGGATAGCGCTTGAAGAGCTCCCAGCCGGTTTTGAGATATTCCCCCGGGGTCAGGTCGCCGGTAAGGGCAGAGGCAGGAGGTCCCGCCGGTTCTGTCTCCGAGGCGGTGGCGGCCTCAAGAGGCCGGCCGCAATGGCTGCAATAGCGGCTGTCCGGCAAAATCTCCTGCTGGCAGTGGGGGCAGGCGGGCATTAATGGACCTCGGGGGTGAGTTGGCCTCAGTTCTTCTCTTACATATCATGATCCAGGCGGCGGTGCCATGGGAATGGGGTCCTAAATCTTCAGGGAAGAAGGCCGTTGCCAGGCTCCCAGGGGAGGCCGGGGAGAGCACCGGCGACCCCGGCGCCGCCTTCCCTGCCACTCTTCAAGAGACGGTTAAAGATTTAACCTTTGTCATGAAAAATCCTCTAATCCCGTAAAAGGAAACTTTACTTGGCGACCCGCAAAATATTTCATCAAGGAGGGGATTCAGCATGACATCTTGGCGCAAAATGGTCATGGCCGGCATGATGTGCACCGGTTTGGCCTTCGCCAGCCTGCCGGCGTGGGGGGAGATCTCCAGCCCCTGGATTGACCAGCGAGAACTCAGACAGCAGGAGCGCATCTACCAGGGGGTGGCGTCCGGGCAAATCACGCCGCGGGAGTTTTATCGCCTGGAAAGGCAGCATAACCGGATACTGGCGGCGGAAGCCCGCATGAAGGCCGACGGTTACTACAACCGCCGGGAACGCCTCCGGACGCATCAGATGCTCGACCGCGCCAGCCAGAGCATCTATCGGGCCAAGCACAACCGCCGCATCCGCTGAGCCTGGGTAAAAGAAGCGAGGGGGCCGCGACTGTCGGCCCCCTCAATGGAGAAACAGTTTCACCCGGCAAAGAAAGCCTGGGCCCTCCCCCTGAGCTTACTTGCCGGTTCGGGCCCGGCGCCGCTCCTGGAACTGGCGCACCTGGTACATGAAGGCCTCCAGGCGGGTGCGGGTGTGGGTCTGTTCCTGGCCGTCGAAGGAGAGGTTCAGGAAGGGGATGTTGTCATGCTCCTGGCGGAAGCGGTGGAAGAGGGAATTCACCACCGTGCCGGGCATGCAGGTGAAGGGCATGAGGTTCACCAAGCCGCTGGCGCCTTTGCGGTAGAAGTCCTCGGCCTTGCCCATGCTGAGGATGGCCTCGCCCTCAAAGGAGGGGTGCAAATAAGGCCGGGCCATCTTCAGGGTCTGAGCGATGGTGGGCTCCTCCAGATGGCGGATGGAGCCGTGGAAGAGGTGCCCCAGCTGGTGTTCGTCTTTGGTCTGCACCAGGTGCTTCAGCCATAAGTGCACCAAGGTGCGGTATTTCCGGGCCTGCCAGGCCCGGCGCCGGGAGGTGTGGGTGACGTAGAGCAGCCACTCGCCGATGGGCGGCATCATGGCTTCGCCTCCCAAGGCCTCGATCTCCCGGACAGTGTTTTCGTTGCTGAAGCGGTTGGAGCGCACGTAGATCTCGCCCACCACCCCCACCAGGGGCTTGTCGCCGTGGCCGTTTAAGGCCAGGTCGTCGAAGGCCAGGCGGGCTTCCTTGAGCACCGCGGGGAGATCGCCCCGGTCCCTGAGGGTGCGGTAGACCTTGTCCAGGTAGTATTGATAGACCTTGTCGGCCTCGCCGGCCTGACGCTCGTAGGGCCGGGTCTGGAGGAGCTTTTTCTCCAGGAGGTCGATGGCCACCACCCCCCGCCAGGCGATGCGGTCGAAGTCCTCCCCCATCATGCCCACTTCCTCGTACATGGTCTCGCTCTGGTCGGGGGAGTAGACCGGCACCTGGGGGTAGCCCAGCTCGTCCAGCACCAGGCGGTGGTAGCGGCGGTACTGGCCGAAGCGGCAAGGGCCGTTGGCCGCAGGCATGAAAAAGGCGCTCTTGTCCGGGTCGAAGTCCGGGCGCCGCACCATCTTGGCCAGGTCGCCGGTGGTGAGGATGAGGGGATAGCACTCCTTGCCGGAGGTGAGCCGCCGGCCCAAAGCCAGGGTCTCCTCGTCGGATTCAGGCAGCAGCACCGCGTCGCCGCCGCAGGCCTGGAAGGCGGCCACCAAAGCCAGGGCGTGGTCGGTCATGGGCGGCAGGTAGATGCGGCGCTTCAGGGCGCCGGTGACCCGGTAACGGAAGGGCGAGGTGGGCCGCTCCACTTCCCGGGGGGTGACGTTTTTCAGGCTGTCCAGAAAGGCCTCCAGCCGGGTGATGGCCCCCACGTCCGAGGAATGCTCGTCGATCTCGATCTCCAGATACGGCTTGCCCCGCATCTGCTCCCGGAAGAAGTGCTCGATGAAGGAGTCCGGCCCGCAGCCGAAGTTGGTGATGAAAATACCGTAAAGCCGCGGGTCTTTGCGGATGTATTCCGCCGCGCCCAGGATCTTCTGGCCGAAGCGCCAGTACATGGGCTTGACCTCCTCCAGCAGGCTGTCCACGTCATCCAAGGGGAGGAAGTCCATGGGCATGGCCAACACACCCAGCTGGCGCAGCTTGCGGTGCAGATTGAGGTTCATGCCCGGATCCAGGGCATTGTACGGCCGGCCGATGAGGACCATCAGGCGCTCGCCCTCTTTAAGGCCGGAGAGGATCTCCCGGCCCCGGGCATGCAGGCGGCGGTAATAGTCTTCCTGGGCGGCCAGAGCCCTTTCCATGGCCCTATCCGCCGCGAAGCGGGACACCCCCAGCATGCGGCCCAGGTCCCGCAGGCCCTCCCGGAGGCGCTCCTTGCCCCGGCCGAAGTAGAGGACCGGGGTCAGAAGCCGGGCCCCATAGGAGGCCACGTCAATGGCGGTGGGGAGGGTATAGGCCAGGGACTGCACCATGGGGCAGACCACCCCGGATTTCACCTCCGGGTGTTTGTGGGGCAGGTCGATGATGCTGGGAAGGAGGATGCGTTGGACGCCGTTTTTCAGTAAATCCAGCACGTGCCCATGGGCCACTTTGACGGGATAACAAGGCTCCGCCGCCAGGCACTCCACCCCCTGGCGGATCACCGCCTTGTTGGTCTTGGGGGAATACACCACCCCGAAGCCCAGCTCCTCCAGGAAGGTGCGGAAAAAGGGCATGTACTCCTGGAAGTACATGGTGCGGGGAATGCCGATCTGCCCCCGAGGGCCCTCGGCGGGCGGCTCCGGACCATAGAGCAGGTCCTCCCGCTCTTTCACCAGATCCGGAAGGTCAACCTGCACCCTTTTGGTGTCCACTTCGTACTTTTCGCAGCGGCTGCCGTAGAACAGGGGGCGCTCGCCTTCGATCTGCACCTGGCGGATCTCGCAGCGGTTGGGACAGCTCTGGCATTCGAAGGACTGGATGGTGTATTTCCGCTCCGCCAGATCGAAGCCCTTGAAGCGGGAGGTCTTCCAGGTGCGCTCCCGCATGGCCAGGATGGCGGCGCCGATGGCCCCGGTGACGTCGTGGTGCGGCGGCACGGTGATGGGCTTGCCCAGGACCGACTCGAAGGCCGCCACAATGCCCTTGTTGGCCGCGGTGGCCCCCTGGTAGAAGATCTTCTTGCCGATGCGGCGGTCCTCCACCACCTTGTTCAGGTAGTTATAGACGATGGAGTACGAGAGCCCGGCCACCAGGTCATCCTTGGCCGCGCCCCGCTGCTGGTGGTGAACGATGTCCGATTCCATGAACACGGTGCAGCGCTCGCCCATGCGCACCGGCTTTTCCGCCTCCAGGGCCAGGCGGCCGAACTCCTCCTTGATGGAGATGCCCAGCTTTTCCGCCTGCTCTTCCAGGTACGAGCCGGTGCCGGCGGCGCAGACCTTGTTCATCATGAAATCCACGATGGCGCCGTTGTCCAGGGCGATGAACTTGGAGTCCTGACCGCCGATCTCAAAGATGGTGTCCACCTCCGGGTCGATGGCCGCGGCGGCGGTGGCCTGGGCGGTGATTTCGTTGCGCACCACGTCGGCGCCGATGAAGTCCCCGGTGAGGTAGCGGCCGGAGCCGGTGGTGGCCGCGCCCATGATCTTCACCCGGCCGGCCAGACGTTTCCCCACCCGGCGCAGACCCTCGGTGATGGCCTCCAGGGGGCGGCCGGCGGTCATGAGATACTCCCGGGCCAGCACCCGCATGTCCTTGTCGATGACCACCACGTTGGTGCTGATGGAGCCCACGTCAATGCCGAGATAGGCCTCGGTGTCGGAGCCCAGAGGCGGGGGCTCAGCCACGGCGTAGCGGTCGTAGCCCGGGTCGGCGGGGGGCTTGAGGCGGGGCAGGGGATGCTCCGGTTCGGCTTCCCGGGCCAGGTATTCCTCCAGAGGGGTCAGGTTCAGGGCGAAGTGAGCAGGAGGCTCCTCGGCAGTCACGAGCGCCGCGCCCAGAGCCCCCAGGGCGCAGAAATGGGGCGGGATGATGAGCTCGCCGTCGGCCAGCTCCAGGACCTCCTGGAAGGCCTTGCGCACCCCCAGGTTGTGGGCCACCCCGCCCTGGAAGGCCACCGGCGGGGTGAGCTTTTTCCCCTTGGCGATGTTGCTCTTGAGATTGCGGGCCACCGCCTGGCAGAGGCCCGCCACGATCTCGTAATCCGGGGTGGCGCCCTGCTGCAGATGGATCATGTCACTTTTGGCAAAGACGCTGCAGCGGCCGGCGATGCGGGGCGGGGTGGTGGATTTCAGGGCCAGGGTGCTGAACTCCTCGATGGTGTAGCCCAGGCGGTGGGCCTGCTGGTCCAAAAAGGAGCCGGTGCCGGCGGCGCACATGGTGTTCATGGCAAAATCCACGATCACCTGCTTGTCCCCTTCCCGGTCCACCAGAATCAGCTTGGCGTCCTCACCCCCCATGTCAATGATGCTTTTGACCTCGGGGTGGAAATGGAAGGTGCCCCGGGCCAGGGCGATGACTTCATTGACGAAGGGGCAGCCCAGAAGCTCCGCCAGGACCTTGCCGCCCATGCCGGTGCAGGCGGCCAGGCGGAAGGAATCCAGAGGGAATTCCCCGGTCAGGTCGGTGAGCAGGCGGTGGGCGGTGCGGTAGGGCTCGCCCAGATGCCGCCGGTATTCCTCCCTAAGCACTCTCCCATCCTGATCTACTACCACCAGATTGACACTGACAGAGCCGATATCCAGCCCCAGAGACAGTCCCCGGTTCATTGTCCTTTCCTCAAATCCTCTTGGCCCCCGGAGGCTGGCTGCCCCCGGGGCCTGGTTCCGTCAAATGAGCCATTTCCAAAGTCAATGCGAGGGCCGGGAGAGCCTGGCTCCCATGCCCGTGATTTATTCTCTTCGCATCCCCTCACACGGGATAGAGGAGTAAGTGGGGAGAGGAGAAAAAGCCCGCGACCTCTGGCCCCCTTTCCCCCAGGCTTCTTTTATTAGCGCGCCGCCGCGCTTTTGGCGGTGCGGTAAAAGGCCTCCTGATAATGCTTCTCCAACTTCACCAGCCCCCGGCGGGCCAGCTTCGCCAGCCGGGCAGCCACCTCTTCCGGGGCCACGCCCAAGGCTTGGGCCAGATCCCGGGCGGTCATGGGCCGCCGGGCCAGCATCTCCAAGCAGGCCTCATCCGATAACCGGGGCAAGGTCTCCGAGACGCGCTCGGCCGCGGCAATGATCTCCACCTCCACCTCGCCCCCTAAAAAGGCGGCGGCCTGGGCCATCTCCTCGGGAGACAAGGGCTTGGCCCAATCCTCCACCACCGGCCGCACCGCGGTGTTGAGCTGCACCTTGTCGGGCCGCACCCGGACAATCTCCCGGCGCAGGGCCGCCAGCTCCGCCTCAGTGTCGTTGACGCCCCGAAGGAGCATCACCTCCAGCCAGAGACGCCCGGCAAACTCCCGGCGAAAGGCCATGAGGCCGCTTATGATCTGGGGCAAACTGAGGCGGGGATGGGGCCGGTTAATCCGCCGGAAAGTGGCTTCAATGGCCGTATCCAGGGACGGGAGTACCAGATCCGCTTGAGCCGCCTCCCGGCGCACCTCCGGCAGATGGAGCAACGCCCCGTTGGTCAAAAGCGCCACCGGTAGATCGGTCAGGGCCTTGATGCCGGCGATGATCTCCCCCAGGCCGGCATTGAGGGTGGGTTCGCCGGAGCCCGCCAGGGTGATGACTTCAGGCGCGGTGGGATTTTCCCTAAGATAGGTATCCAGCTCTTCAAGGATGGCCTGGGGGCTCATGAAGGCGCGGCGGGACACCGTCAGGTGGGTGGTGGGTCCCACCTCGCAATAGACACAGTCAAAACAGCAGGTTTTGGGCGGCACCAGGTCCACCCCCAGCGACCGTCCCAGCCGCCGGGAGGGCACCGGCCCGAACAGGAAGGACATGGCTAAAAGCAGCCCAATTGGCAGTTGATGATTTTGATTTTCAGTTCATTGAGCAGGTGCCCCAACTCCGCCCGGGACACCCCCAGTTCGTCCGCCAGCTTGAAGGCCGCGGCACAGGTGATCTTGCCTTGCGGCGCCGCGGCCCGGATCTTGGCCGCCATCTCTTCCCGGGTCATGTCTGTCACCAGAGTTCCCACAGGTTAGCCATTCACCACCATAGCCCAGCAGCCCGGCAAAATCAAGGCACCTCTGGCTTTTGAAGCGTGCATAACAGAAAAAATACAGATTCGCTTGGCCCTGCCCCGCCACCGAGGGGCAAGGATTTACGCCGGCACCCGCAGCACCCGGAAACAGGCCTGGGTGAGCTCGTCGGCCAGTTCCGAGAGATCCCGGCGGACCCGGCCGTAAATCTTGAAGACCGCCACCTGCAGCACCACCCCCAGGACCATGGCCGCGGCCACCTCGGGGTCGCAGCGGGGTACCTCACCTTCCGCCATGCCCCGGGCCACCAGCTCCCGCACCACCGTCACCGGGTTGGCCATGTCCTCCGTCACTTTGTGGAGCTGGGCATGCTGGGCCAGGAGCAAGTAACTGAAGAGCAACGGATCCCGGTCAAAAAACTCACAGAACCGCCGGACCATGGCCGCCAACCGGGCCTGGAAGCCGTCTTTCCCCCGGGCCAGCTCCTCCAGCTCCCGGGCGAAGGCCATGAAATTACCGGCAAAAAGCTCCCAAGCCAGATCCTCCTTGCTGACAAAATGGCGGTAGAGCGTCCCCTCCGCCACCCCCGCAGCCTGGGAGATGTCCCGCACCGTGGCCTCAGTAATGCCCTTTTCCACAAAGAGCCTGAGGGCACTGCGGGTGATCCGTTCCTTGGTGCGATGCCCGTCACGCATAATATTTAATGTGAACGCTCACTCATTATAGAAACACCGCCCCTCTGAAGGCAAGGAAAAATTTCCCCCGCCATTATTTTCCCAGCCCCCGGCCCTTGCTATGATGAGGCCGTGGCACACGGCTCTGGGAGAGGGGGCCAGGGGTCGTGGACCCCTGCCCCCTCTCCCAGCCCCTCTCCCCCAACCCCTTACAGGGGGTTGGGAGGGGAGAGGGGAGGGCGGGGGAGCCACCGCTCCCCCGGCCCTCCCCTCACAATAAAATTTATGCCAAGGAGGAGTGATGAAAGTCCTGGCCATATCCGGTTCCCCCCGCCCTCGGGGCAACACCTATACCCTGCTCACCCATGCCCTGGACATTCTGGCCTCTGGGGGCTTGGAGACCCAGTATGTGTCCCTGCACGACAAGGAGATCCGCCCCTGCCTGGCCTGTGAGAAATGCGCCACCGACAAGAACCGCTGCGCCCAGGAGGACGATTTCAATGAACTTTACCAGCTGATGGCCGCGGCCGATGCCCTGCTGGTGGGCTCCCCGGTGTATTTCGGTTCCGCCACCCCCAATCTCATGGCCCTGCTGGACCGGGCCGGCTACGTGGCCCGCATGGGCGACAATCCCTTCCACCGCAAAGTGGGCTCCCCCATCGTGGTGGCCCGCCGGGCCGGCGTCAACTTCACCTACGCCCAACTGCTCTTTTTCTTCATCATCAGCGGCATGATCGTCCCCGGCTCCACCTACTGGCCCATCGCCTACGGCCGCACCCCCGGTGAAGTCACCAAAGACGAGGAAGGCCTCAAAACCATCACCGACCTGGCCCACAACCTCGCCTGGCTGCTGAAGAAGCTGGCCTGAGGAGCGGGGGGAGGGCCAGGGAGCGGTGGCTCCCTGCCCTCCCCCCGCGCCCCCCACCCAACCCTTTATGGGTTTGGGGGTGGGGGCGTGGGGGAGGGCGTAAGGGCCTGCGGCCCTTAGCCCCCTCCCCCACTCTCACCGGCCCGCCTTAAGGCGGGCGGTGATGGTGGGGAAGTAGTCGGCTTTGGTGTGGGGGAGGAAGAGGGCGGAGATGTATTGGTCCATGTAGCTGGGGACTTCGGAGAGTTCGAAGTTGGTCATCATGTCGGCGACGCGGCGTTCCTCTTCCAGGAGTTCTCGGGAGAAGGCCAGCAGGGTGGCGCCCATGAGCGAGGCGTTGCCCACGAATTGGAAGCAGTCCCGGGGCAGGTCGGGGAGGAGGCCGATGGTGATGGCGTTTTCCAGGTTGATGAAGCTGCCGAAGGCGCCGGCCAGGATGACCTGTTGGAGGTCGCTGAGTTTGAGGCCGACGCTGTCCAGCAGGGTGAGGTAGCCGGCGAACATGGCGGCCTTGGCTCGCATGAGGTTGTCGATGTCCAGTTCGCTCAAGGTGAGGTCTTCGCCGCTGTCGGTGTCGCTGCCCCAGGCGAGCACGTATTCCCGGCCGTTTTCCGAGTCCCGGAGGCGGGGGGTGTTGAGGTCGTCCCGGAATTTGCCGTTGGGGAGCACGATGCCCGCCTCCATGAGGGCGGCCAGGAGGTTGATGAGGCCGGAGCCGCAGATGCCCTTGGGTTTGGCCATATCGATGGTCATGAACATGGGCTCGTAAGTTTCCGGGTTGATGGTGACTTCCTCCACCGCGCCTTTGGCGGCCCGCATGCCGGCCCGGATGCCGCCGCCTTCGAAGGCGGGGCCGGCGGAGCAGGCGGCGCAGGCCAGCCATTCCTGGTTGCCGATGACGATCTCGCCGTTGGTGCCAATGTCGATATAGAGGGTGAGCTTGGGTTCCTTATAGATGCCGCTGGCCAAAACGCCGCTGACAATGTCGCCGCCCACGTAGCTGGAGACCGAGCTGACGCAGTAGATGAAGACGTGTTCCGGCAGCTCCAGGCCCAGGTGCCGGGCCCGGACCGGCGGGATGTGGCAGGCGGTGGGCGTGTAGGGGCTTAAGCGGATGTATTTGGGGTCAATGGCGTAAAAGAGGTGGGTCATGGTGGTGTTGGCCGCCAGGGTGAGGTGGGAGATGTCCTCGGCGGCCAGGCGGTGTTTCTTGAGCAACCCGGCGATGATGCGGTTTAGGGTGGTCACCACCGCCTTTTGCAGGGTGGCGAGACCCCCCTCTTTCTGGCTGTAGAGGATGCGGCTGATGACGTCGTCGCCGTAGGCCATCTGGCCGTTGTAGTCGGCGGCCTGGCCGATGATCTCGCCCTGGGCCAGATCCAGGAGCTGCACCCAGACGGTGGTGGTGCCGATGTCCACCGCCAGGGCGTAGTGCCGGGCGGTGGTGTCGCCGGCCTCCAGATTGACCAACCGGGGGTTGCGGGAGCGGCGCTGGGCAAAATCCAGGGTGGCGGTGACGGCAAAGTTTTCCTGGCGCATGACCCGGGCCAGCTTGCGCACCAGGAGGAAGTCCAGGGTGAGGTTGTTCAGGCCGTGCTGCCGGGCCAAGCCCCCTTCCAGCCGGGAGAGATCGCAGAGGTTGTCCGCCAGGCTGGGGGGCGGCAGCTGCAGGAATTTTTTCTGGAAGGCGGGGTCATAAAGGCCCTGGGCCTTAAGGGCGGGGATGTCGATGGGGGCGGGGCGCAGGGACAGCCCGGCCCGGCGGCGGGTGATGGTCCGCTTGTCCAGGAGGGATTCGGGGGGGATGCGCACCACCACGTCGGAGAGGACCCGGCATTGACAGGCCTGGCGGTAGCCCTGCTGCCATTCCTCCCGGGTGAGGAGGGTGGTTTCGGGGCAGTCCACCTTGCCGGCCTCCAGGATGACGCGGCATTTGCCGCAGACCCCGGCGCCGCCGCAGGAGGCGTTGATGTGGACGCCGGCCGCCAGGGCCGCCTTCAGGAGATTGGCGCCCTCCTCCACCTCCACGGTGAGGTCATAGGGCAGGAAGGTAATCCGCTTAGTCATGGTGCACACTGAATTCCCTAGGGGAGATTGGATGATTCTGCCGGTGGGGGAGCAATTCGGCCACTGCCCGGATCACCGAGCCAGGAGAGATGGATTCCATGCAGACCGACTTGTCATAAGGACAATGGTAATAAATTTTCTCATAAGTGTAACAGGGGTAACAATCTGTTGTGCCGTGGATAATTTTCACATTATGGTGTTTCGGTGCGTAAAGGTGGGCATCCGCCCGGCCAAAGAGCATGACGGTGGGTTTTCCCAGGGCGATGGCCATGTGGCTGGCGCCGGTGTCTCCGCCGATAAACACCTCGCACCCGGCAATCAAGGCCGCCAGCTCCCGGAGGGTCGTTTTTCCCAGCAAGGGAAAGACCCTAGGGTCGGAAAAGACCGGCGAGGACAGCATTTCTCCCAAACAGTCAGCGTCCTGGCGGGTGCCGGTGAGAAGCAGAGTAAACTGGGGATAGTCGTTTTGGAGCAACCGAATCAGTTCCGGCCAGCGATACCAGAGGTTTTCCCGGTTGCGGGCGCCGGGGTGCAAAATAATGTAACTTCTTTCCTTTAAATGGAAAGTGAGCAATGTCTGGTGGATTTCAAGGGGAGGAAGGTGAATTTCCATCTGGCGGTGAGGAATAGTCACACTTAATTCTTCCATGATCTCAGCATAATAATCCACGATGTATTGGCCCTTATAGGGAATTACCTGATCGTGCAGCCAGGAAAAGTCATGCAGCAGAAAATGCCCCACTTGATGCTGATTCTGACGGGCAACTCGCAGTTTTGCCCTTAAAAAGCGAAAGACAAAGCTCCACCAGAACAATGTGGAATAATCTATAAGGATATCATATTTGGCATTAAGATTTTTAATAACAAAAGATAAGGCCTGAGGGTAATTATTAACTAAAATAAGATTATCAATATAAGGATTATTTTGAAGAAGTGAGAAGGCTGAAAAATCATTTATGATAACTGTTATATTAATTTTCGGAAATCTTTGTTTCAATTCACGATAAATAGGTGTAAGAAAAAGACAGTCTCCTATATAAAAACATGAAATGAAAATAATGCTTTCATTTCCGCAAATCTTTTTGTGACCTTCTTTTCTCTTGACAAAAAATCCTAAAAATCTGTAAATCAGGTAGCCGATATCCTTAATGAAGGTCTTAAAATATTCATTGAAAGAAGGCATTAAATTAATCAATCCCCGGTTTGCAAAGGGTTGGAGCAGTGAGGCCGCCGCCTTTCGCCGCTTCAAGTGGCCCCGGAAACGGCCAGGAAGATGGCTGTCAGGCCAAAGTTCCTGAGCAAGAGGAGGTTTTAAGTAATTCTTCCCCAACTCTTGCCAGATTACGCACAATATAGCAAAACCTGGGCGTGGTGTGGAAAAAAACGCAAGCTGCCGCAGGGGGACCGCAGCCCTTTTGAAGGCATTGTATGATCGCCTCCTTGATGCCTTTGGGCCTCAGGGCTGGTGGCCAGGGGAGACGCCCTTCGAGGTGGCCCTGGGGGCCATCCTCACCCAGAACACCAACTGGCAGAATGTTGCCCGGGTCCTGGAGAATCTCAAGGCCCGGGGACTTTTGGACCCCTTCCGTCTGTACGAGTTGCCCGCGGCGGAGCTGGCCGCTCTCCTGCGACCGGCGGGCTATTACAACGTCAAGGCCGAGCGGGTCCGTCACTTTCTGGCTTTTCTCCTGGAGCGGGCCGGGGGCTCCCTGGCCCGGCTGGCCGAGGAGCCGTTGGAGGCTCTCCGGCCCGCCCTTCTCACGGTCAAAGGCGTGGGCCCGGAGACCGCGGACAGCATCCTCCTTTATGCCCTGAATAAACCCACGTTCGTGGTGGATGCCTATACTTTACGGGTGCTGTCCCGCCATGCTTTGGTGCCAGAGCGCCTCCCTTACGAGGACCTGCGCCGGCTGTTCATGGACCATCTGCCTCCCGAGGTCCCTCTCTACCAGGAATTTCATGCCCTGCTGGTCAGGCTGGGGAAGGAATTTTGCCGCCCCCGGCCCCGCTGTGCCGGCTGTCCGGCGGCGGGCTGGCCACAACTTCAGCTTCGCAATATCTCTGGCCCAGTTATTGCATAATCCCGATGCAAAGGAAAGGCTTATGGCATACCTGGGCAGCGAGCTGGAGCTGGTGGCATGGGCGTGGGGGGGGGAGGTGGGCGAGAGCCTGGATACCTGGCTGGTGAGCGGTCCGGAGGACGGCGATCTGGGCGAGCCTTCAATTGAGGACTCCCCCCGGGGCTTCATCATCCGCAACTGGTTCGGGCCGTTCCTGCTGGGGCCGGCCAGCCGTTATCTGCGGGGCCGGTGCTGAGGCGGCGCCTGGGCCGGGGCCGCTTGCGGGGCAAGAAAGGGAGGAGAGGCGGGAGGCGGTGAGCTTAAGGTGAAACGGCAGGCATGGTATCCTGGGGGTCAAGGCGCCGCTGAGCCGGGAAGGGCAGCCTAAGAGGCCATCTTCGCAAGGGGGGCTCCGGGACACCGGGCACGCCGGTGACTCCCTTGGAGGACCGAGAGGCTTGCTCTTTTGAACCGCCGCCGGACTGGGCAGATGCCCCGAAAGGGGGACCAGGAGGGGTTCCAGTAAGCGTATCCGCCGGAGGGGCTAGGGGGCTCCCCAGGCGAGGGGTGCGGGTGACCCGGGCGGCAGGGGGGCTTCTCCGACAAAGCGGAGGAGGCGCGCCCTTTTGCAGCCCCGGGGTAGGCAGTGGACCCCGGGCGTGCTACCATAGACAGCCGGAAAGGCGTAAACGACTCCAGTTTGTTCACTGCCATGAACATCATTGCCCTGACCCGCCACTCGCCTGTGGCCCTGGAGGAGGCCCTGAGACAGGTGCCTCTGCTTCACCAGCCGGAAATCCGGATCTATGAGCGGGCCCTCATCACGCTGGAGACCATCCACCCCGATTGCCTGAACCCGCCGCAGAACTATGTCTGGCTTAAGGAGCTCAAAAAAGTCCAGGAACTGCGCTGGAGCCTCAGGGAATGGGGGGTGGACCTCTTCCGCCTGGACGGCTATGTCACCTTTACCGTCAGGCACCCTGACGGCAGCGAGGGGGTCTATGACGTCTATCCCCCCATTGTGGAGGAATCCTTTGAGGCCGACGGCCGGGTGGCCCTGATCATCAACGACGGCATGCACCGGGTCTATCTGGCCCGGCTGGAGTGGGTCATCCCCCAGGTGGTCTATATCCGGGGGGTGCCCAAGGAATATCCCTATTACGCTTTCCCTCGGCCCGAGGGCTGGCAGGGCATCGAGATCCTGGCGGACAATCCGGATCCGGCCCGCTATCTGAAAAAATGCCACCGGACCCGGGACAACAAACGCCTCTACCGGGACTTTCAGGCGGTGTTCAAGAATGTCGGCCGCTCCCGCAGCGCCCTGCTTGGCGGAGGATCACAGGGGGACCCGGCCAGGGGCTGACGGTGGCGAAGAACCGGCCGGCGTCATGGGGGCCCTGGCAGGAGGCAGGGTTGGGCCGGGCGAGCAGATGGGTAAGTGAGGAGAGAGAAAGGACTTCCCAGAAATTGCCAGAGACGGCTTGGCGGGGAGAAGGCCCCAAGGCGAGTGGAGGCAGGGGTGGGGGAGGCCCAGGGCCGATGCCGGCTGAGTAACTACCGGGCGCCGAAGCCTAAGAGAGACTTCAGGCTCGCAGCCTGATGCCGCCCCAGAAAACGGCGTCGGTCAGGCCGGAAGCAGGGGTGTTGCCCCAGGAGGAGGTTCCGGCGGACGGTCTCACCCCCGGGTCGGGCCAGAAGGGCCGACGCCAGCAAGCCCCGCCTCATTGTTTCACCCTCCGGGGAGAGCCAAAAGTCTGCTTCGCTTTTCGCCGTCCGGGGTGGAATGGGAAGGGAGGCGACCGGCAGCGAGTGCCCCTTAAGCACCCGCCGCTTTAAACTGAGGCTGGCAAGCGCAGACAACCCGCCCTCCCCGTCTGGACGCAACAGCCCAGGAACGGGAGGGGGGACAGGGTCCGGGCCCGTGTGGACCTCCGGGAGCGAGGCTTCGGGGTCAGTGCGGGGACCGCCCCCCGCTGGCCGAGGCAGGCAGGGCGGGCATCCAGGAGCGTGCCCCGGCGTCATCGCGGGTTTTTGAACACATCCCCTTCCTGGATCCGGGTCAGCCTCCCCCCTGCCTCAGCGGGCGGCCACGCGCCCCGCGGCCATGGTCTGGCACATGCGCTCGGCAAGGACCCCGGCCAAGGCGTAAACATCCGGGGTCGGGTCCGGCCGGGTTTCGGTGACGATGAGGTCAATGACCGGCCGGGGGGTGGCCCTCAGGGCATCCGAGAGATACCACAGCAAATGCCCGCTTCTCACCTCCACCACCCTCAGGTCCACCTGCAGGGCGGTGGTGCCCACGGTGCCGCCGTCCAGGAAATAAGGGGCCTCGCCCAGGAGCAGGAGATCCACCCCCTCCTGACGGCCCACCGCCAGGGCCTCCGCCAGGCTGCCATAGGCCCGGGGAATGAAGACCACCTCCCGAAACGGCCGGGTGGCCAGGAGGCGCTGATAAAAGACCTGGCTGAGGGGGTGACCCACTTCCGGCAGGTGGGGCGGAGGCCGGAAGAGCAGCACTCCCACCCGCTGGCTGCGGTAAGCGTTTGTGGGAGGGGAGACCAGCACGGTGCGGCGCTGATCCAGGGTGGGCGCGGCCAGGGGGGCCGGATTGAGGGACGGGGCGGGAAAGGTGCGGGTCTGCCAAGTAGAGCCGCATCCCAGCCAGCCTCCGGCCACCGACGCCAGCCACATCAGAATCAGCAGGGCCTTCATGGGCCAGCTCCTCCTTTCCATGACCACAGAACCTCTTTATGAGACCGTTGCGGCAGTGATTTCCGGGGGGAAAGCGGGGGCAATGGAACCAGCGCCCTCACCTCACCCCCTCCTCCCCCCTCTGGGGATTGGGGGAAATCACGGCCAATGCTTTGAAAACATTATAAAATTCGTTAGGTTGGAGGGTGGGGCTGAGAGAACAGCAGGGCTGTGCGAACCCTGGCCCCCTTTACCCCAGCCCTCTTTATTTTTTTCAGTTTGCAAAAGGCGCGCCGGGACGGAGGGCGGTCACGGAAAAGCCTTTTATCTGGAACTCCCTGGATTTTTCCGGTATTCTCGTCTCAAGTCGCCGATCCCACCGGGAGGATGCAGATGACCTTTATCCTGCTCGGCATTTTTCTCTTCATCGCGCTGGCCATCCTGGGGCAAAAATTTCCCCAGGTAAGCCAGTACCGCTGGTGGCTGGCGATCCCCCTGGCCTTGGTGCTGGTCGTCATGGCCATGGTGAAGATCATCCCGCCGGGACATGTGGGCGTCCTGGTGCTTCTGGGAAAGGTCCACGGCGTCATCCCTGAGGGCCTCCACCTGGTCAATCCGCTGGTGAATGTGGAGCTGATGAGCGTGCGCACCCAGGAGGTCTTTGAACATGCGGAGGTGCCCTCCAAGGAAGGCCTCAACATGGTGGTGGATGTCTCCCTCCTTTTCCACCTCAATCCGGACGCCGCCATGCAGGTCTACCGGCAACTGGGCCCCCGCTACCGGGAGGTGCTGGTCATTCCCCAGTTCCGCTCCGCCATCCGCAGTGTCACGGTGCGCCATGAAGCCAAGGATCTGTACACCGCCGGCCGGGAGATCATCACCAATGAAATGCTCCGGATCCTGGAGGAGGAGTTGTCTCCCCGGGGGTTGAAGGTGGAGTCGGTGCTCATGCGGCGCATGATTCTGCCCAAGGCCATTGAGGAGGCCATCAACGCCAAGCTGGCGGCGGAGCAGGATGCCCAGCGCATGCGCTTCGTGCTGGAGAAGGAGCGGCAGGAGGCGGAGCGCAAGCGGGTGGAGGCCCAGGGCATCCAGGATTTCCAGCGCATCATCTCCATGGGCTTAAATGAGCAGCTCCTGCGCTGGAAGGGGATTGAGGCCACCGAACACCTGGCCAAATCCCCCAATGCCAAGGTCGTCATTGTGGGAGGCAAGGACGGCCTGCCCTTGATTCTCAATACCGGCGAGGGCAGGTAGGGATGGCTTCGGGCCAAGGGGGAGGAATGCGGATGCTGCGACTTTTTCATTCACACAGGCGGAGGGCAGCGGGGCTCTCTATGCTGCTGCTCACTCTCGCCGCGGGGTGCGCCCTGCCGCCGCCGGAGCCCCTGCCCCTGGACGCCCGGGCGGCCCGCCAGACCCTGGACCGCTGGAACCCCCAATACTCCAAGGTGGTGGAGTTTTACGGCTTTCACGATCCGGGGGGCGGTCACACCCGGGTGGCCTATGTGCTCCTGGCCGCGCCCGGAGACCCGGCGGGAAAACCCATTGTCTTTGAGGCCACCTTCAAGCTTCTGACCCGGCCGGACGGCCGCCAGCAGTGGTTTCTCACCAGCCTGGTCAATCACAGCGGCGGCCTTACCCGCCGCCAGGGCTGGGACAACCTCCTGGTGCCGGTGGAAGCCGAAGGCCGCTGAGCCGCCGGTGAGAATAACGTGGGACCATCGCAGAAACCCTCCCGGTAAGGGAGCCGCGGGAAGGGCGCCATAGCATCCTCAGCGCCTTTCTCTGACCTCCTGCCTTTTCAGGGGATCCATGGGGTGAATTTCATATCGTCAAGTTAAGGAAGCGGAAGGGGAAACGGGGGAAGCGGCAAGTTCGCCAAGTCCATCCCCACACGGGCGGAAGCGCTGTTTTAATAAATCATGGTCCCTGCCTTTTCCATTGACCCGGCGGCCGAGGGATCGACTGACGTGGCGGCAGGCCTCAGCCCGGGAGGCGGGAGAAAGGGCGCATGTATCGCCTCCGGTTTCATGGCCGGGGCGGCCAGGGCATCAAAACCGCCGGCCGCATCCTGGGCACCGCCTTTTTCCGGGCGGGCTTTGAGGTGCAGGACGCGCCCCGCTATGGGGCCGAACGCCGGGGCGCGCCCATCTTTGCCTACGTCCGGGCCGCCCGCCGCCCCATCGGGGAGCGGGGCATCATCCGGCGGCCGGATCTGGTGGCGGTGGCCGACGATACCCTGGTGACCATCCCTGGGGCGGGGGTGCTGGCGGGAGTGGCCCCCCATACCGTGCTGCTCCTCAGCAGTTCCACCCCGGCCGCGGTCTGGCGGGAGCGGCTTAAGCCCCCCGGCCTGCTCCTCACCCTGCCCCTGGGGGAGGTATGGGAGCCGGCTGCGGAGCGCTTTCTGGGCGCCACCCTGGCCGGGGCCGCCGCCCGCCTGGTGGGGGTGATTCCCCGGGAGGCGCTCTCTGCGGCCATTGCCGAGGAGCTGGCCCCTTTGGGCCCCGCCCTGGTGGCGGAAAACCAGGCCCGGGCCCTGGCTGCCTTTGATCTCCTGGCGGAACACGCCGGCTGCGTCATTGAGGGGCCGGAACCTTCGGCGGTGGCTTACGAGCGCCCCCGCTGGGTGGAGCTGACCCCCGAGGAGGCCGACCTGGCGGCCCCGGCCATCCATGCCCCGGCCACCAGTGAGGCGGTGCCCACCGGGCTGTGGCGGGTGGTGCGTCCGGTGGTGGACCTGAGCCGCTGCCGCCGTTGCGCCTGGATCTGCAGCACTCTCTGCCCTGATGGCACCATCAGCGTGGATGCCGAGGGCTTTCCGGTGATTGACTACCACCATTGCAAAGGGTGCCTGGTGTGTGCCAGCTCCTGTCCGGCCCATGCCATCCAGGCGGTGCCGGAGCGGCAGGCGGCAAGCGGCTGAGGACGCCGGGCAGGTGGCGGTCTGCCCTTCAGCCGGCCAGCGGATCTTGCAATCCGGAATGCAAACTGCGTTACTTGAAAGACATCCCATCTGTGGCCGCCAAAGGTGGAGGGTTGGCAGAATTGAGAAATGGCGCAGATGAGCGGGGATGGGGGCCTCTGCCCTCTCCTCATCGTCGTAGCCAGGGGACGGGCAGGACAGGCAGGACTGTGAGCCCGGCGGGGCGACCTGTGCTCCCGGCTTTCTCAACTGTTTCCTTCGCAAGTAATCAGCCCGGAGCCTTGCCATGAAAGTCACTGCTCCCGGGCGGGCGCTTTTGACCGGCAACGCCGCCGCGGCCTGGGCCGCCCGGCTGGCCCGGGTGGATTATGTGCCCGCCTTTCCCATCACCCCCCAGACGGAGATCATCGAGACCCTGACCGGCTGGATTGACGCCGGGGAGCTGGACTGCCGGCTGGTGACCATGGAATCGGAGCACGCCATGGTGGCTGCGGCCGGGGCCGCCGCGGTCACCGGAGTCAGGGTCTTTACCGCCACTTCCAGCCAGGGACTGCTCTATGCCCTGGAGATGCTCTACGCCGTGGCGGGCTGGCGGGCGCCCTTGGTGTTGGTGAATGTCTCCCGGGGCTTGGCCGCGCCCATCACCCTGGAGCCGGACCACAACGACGTCCTGGCGGCCCGGGATACCGGCTTTTTGCAGATTCACTGCGCCACCTGCCAGGAGGTGCTGGACAGTGTGCTCCTGGCCTTTCGGCTGGCGGAGGACCGCCGGGTGCGCCTGCCGGTCATCGTCAACCAGGACGGCTTCTATCTCTCCTTCACCCGGGAGCCGGTGGAGCTGCCCCATCCCGAGACCGCCGCCGGCTTTGTGGGCCCCTTCGATCCGGGCAGCCTGAGGTTCACGGCCAGCGCGCCCATAAGCCAGGGGGTGGCGGTGCTCGGAGGCGGCCCTTATTCTTATTTCCGCTATGAGATGCACTTGGCGGCCCAGGCGGCTTTGAGTGTTTATGACGAGATCGCCGCCGAGTTCGCCACTAAATTTGGCCGCCACCACCCGGCGGTGGAGGCCTACCGCCTGGAGGACGCCGAGTTTGCCTTTTACATGATGGGCTCCTTCGCCACCCGGGCCCAGGAGGCGGTGGATTGCTTAAGGCAGGCGGGCTGGCGCATTGGCCTGGTTAGGCCCCGGCTCCTCCGGCCCCTCCCCGATGCCCGGCTGCGGGAATTGCTGGCCGGCAAAAAGGCGGTGGCGGTCATCGACCAGAACCTTTCCCTGGGGAAAGGAGGGGTGCTTTTTGCGGAGCTGGCCTCGGCCCTTTACGGTCAGCCACAGGCGCCGCTTTTAGTGAGCTTCGTGGGCGGCCTGGGCGGGCGGGATCTCCCCCCGGAGGAGTTCTTCGCCATGGCCGAGGTGCTGAAGGCGGCCGCTCAGGAGGGTGTGGCCCCGCCTCCTCGCCTGCTCTTCACCGCCGAGGAGCTGGCGGAGGTGCAAAAACTCCGGGCCATCGCCGGCGCGGAGCGGGCCCGGCTTAAGGAGGCCCCATGAGCGAGAAAAAGCCGTCCTTCCCCAGGCCCTTGCCCTCCACCCACCTTCTGGGCACCGGCACCCCTATGTGCGCCGGCTGCGGCGGCCTGCAGGTGCTCCATGAAATCTACGATCTCCTGGGCCCCAAGACCGTCTTTGTCAACGCCGCCGGCTGCCTAACCTTGTTGGCGGTCTATCCCTTCACCCCCTTCCGGGGCGGCTGGCTCTACACTGCCATGGCCGCAGCCCCGGCCGGGGCCCAGGGGGTGCGGGATGCCCTGGACATCCTCATAAGCCAGGGCCGCCTGCCGCCGGAGGAGAACCTGGAGGTGGTGGCCCTGACCGGCGACGGCGCGGCCTACGGCATGGGGCTTTCCGCCACCTCCAGCGCCATCGAGCGGGGGCTGGATTTCCTTTACCTGTGCTACGACAACGAGGGCTTTGGCAACACCGGCCAGCAGTATTCCGAGGCCACGCCCCACGCCGCCCGCACCGCCACCAGCGGCGGACCCCGGGGGTTTTTCGGCTACAAAAAAGACCTCTTCGCCATCTGGGCGGCCCATCGGCCGGTGTATGCCGCCACCGTGGTGGGGGCGGAGATCATGGATCTGGCCCGCAAGGTGGAAAAGGCCAAGGGCCTCAAAGGCCCCCGGCTGATCCTGGCTCTAGCCCCTTGCCCCACGGGCTGGGACTTTGACCCTAAAGAGACGGTGGAGATCGGCCGGCTGGCGGTGAAAACCGGCATCTGGCCCCTGAAGGAGTATGTGGACGGCCGGGTGGTGCACACCAAAATCCCCCATCCCCGCCTGCCGGTGGAGGAATATTTAAGACGCCAGGGGCGCTTTGCCCACCTCTTTCAGCCGGTGCGCCAGGAGGAGCTGCTCCGGGAACTGCAGGCCCAGGTGGCTGCCTACTGGGCCCAGGTGACAGGCTAAAGGTGCAAAAAATGCGGCTGGCGCCGGGAAGCTGGCAAGGTGCGTATGAAAGGGGGGACACAATTCCTTTGGCCTGCCTGAACTTGCGGGCTAAGGGAGCAAGTGCCAAGCAGAATTCCCGGGACTGAGAAATTTGAGATTGGAGGGAGAATGTTTGAGGAATAGCTAAGACGCCCGGCCCACCTCTTCTCCCCCCAAGAAGGTCCCACGCACGGACTCACCTTGCCGATGGCTCAGCGTGCCCGCCGGTAGAGCCATGCGGCCAGGGCCAGCAGCGCCAGGTCCTCGGCCAGGGCCGCCGGCCCCACCAGCCGCTGGAAAAAGAGGCCGCAGCCACAGGCGATCTTCAGGCCCCGGGCCATGGTCACCAGAAGGAGGACCACAAACAGGGCGGTGAGGAGCACCAGGAGCAGCAGGGCCCCCCGGCGCAGGTGCCCCATCGCGGCGAGGCTCCGGGAGTCGGCCCACTGGGGCAGGAGCGCCCCCAGGGCCACCACGGCGCCGGCGACGATCTCCAGCCAGGGGAGGAAGGCGGCCGTGAGGGCGGCGCCGGAGGGGGAGAGCAGCTCATAGGCCAGGATGGCCTCGGTGAACTCATAGGGGGAGAGGTGTTTCTGCAGGCCGGCAAAGACAAAGAGGCCCCCCAGCCCCAGGCTCAGGAGGCGGACGATCCAGGAGGTGACCGGAGACGGCATGGAGGCCCTCAGCGGACGATATCCACGGGATAGCCGGCCTCGTCCCACTCCCGGAAGCCGCCCAAATAAGCCATCACCCGGGTGTAGCCGGCCTCCTTCAGGCGGCGGGCCAGCTTCAGGGCATCGTCGCAGCTCTCCTGACTGCAATAGACCAGGAGGGGCCGGTCTTTGTCCGCGGGGAGAGGGGGGCTGGTGAGGCGCTCCCAGGCCTCCGGCGGCAGATTCACCGCCCCGGCGATGTGCAATTCCTCATAATCCGGAGCCGGCCGGGCATCCACAAACAGGGCCACCTTCTCCTGCCACAGGCGGTAGGTCTCCGCCAGATCCGGGGTGGGGATGCCCTCAAACTGCTGGGCCCGCCGCTCCTGGCGCTGGGCCGCCAGGAGGGGGGTTACCTCCCCCCGCAGTGCGGCGGAGACCAGAGGCCATTGGAAAAGGAGCCCGAAGGCCAGCGAGATCATCAGCAGCACCAAGCCGGCGGCCAGATCCTGCCCCAGGTTGTTGGCTGAGGTGCCGGTGGGGGAATTTCTCTGCATGGCCTCCATCCTTGATGAGCGGGTTAGCGGGTCCGGCGTGTCCGGCCCCGTTTCTCGTGTAATTCTAAGATGTTCCCTGACGACCTGCCTGCCGCCCTCAGCTTAACTCCCCCCGGGCTTTCAGCTCCAGGTAGGCCTGGTATACCTGGCGCCGCGGGAGCCCCAGGTCAGCCGCCACCTGCTCCGCCAGGCGCCGGCCGGTGAGTCCGCTCTTCTGAGCGGTGGTCAAAAGGGCTCCGGCCACATCCCTTATCTGGGGCTCCGGCGCCGCGGGCCGGGAGAGCACCAGGGTGCACTCGCCCTTGATTTCCCGCCCCCCAAGAGCAGCGGCCACCTCGGGGAGCGGGCCCCGCCAGCGCTCCTCGAAGAGCTTGGTGAGCTCCCGCACCACCAGCACCTGCCGATCGGGCATGAACTCGGCCAGCTCTGCCAGGGTGGCGGCCAGGCGCCGGGGGGACTCATACAGGATGAGGATCCGGTCTTCGGCGGCCAGGCGGCTTAAAAATTCCCGGCGTTTGCCGCCCCGGCGGGGGAGAAAGCCCAGGAAGGTGACATCCCCGGGGAAGCCGGAGATGGACAGGGCCGCCACCCCGGCGGCGGGGCCGGGCACCGCCTCCACCTGCACCTTTGCCTCCCAGGCGGCGGCCACCAGGGCGGTGCCGGGGTCGGAAAAACCGGGCGTGCCGGCATCGCACACCAGGGCCAGGTTCTCCCCGGCAAGGAGCCGGCTCACCAATTCCGGAAGGCGGGCCGCCTGGTTGTGGGCGTGGAAACTCACCAGCGGCTTTTTAATGCCGTAGTGGCTCAGGAGCTTGAGGGTGCGGCGGGTGTCCTCACAGGCGATGCGGTCCACCTCCTTGAGCACCCTTAAAGCCCTGAGCGTGATGTCCTCCAGGTTGCCGATGGGGGTGGCGACGATGAACAGGCGGCCCGGGGCGTCCGGCATGGCGGGCTTCAGAAGGCGTCCTCGATGAGCTCGATCACGGGGCCCCGGTCGGTGAAGCGGATGGCCACCACGTCAAAGCGCACCGGCATTTCCCTGAGGCCCTGCTCCTGAAGATAATGCTCCGCCACGACTCGGAGTTTCTCCTGCTTGGCCGCATGCACCGCCTCCTGGGGCAGGCCGAAACGTGGGCTCTGCCGGGCCTTCACCTCAATGAAAACCACAAAGCCCCGATGGCGGGCAATGAGGTCCACCTCCCCCCAGGGGGTGCGGTAGTTGCGGGCCAGAAGCCGATAACCCTGGCGCTGCAAAAAGTCCGCGGCCAGCTCCTCCCCCCGCCCTCCCAGCCGGTGCCGGGGATCGGCCTCGCCTTTCCTTACCCGGGGGCCGGTCATGGGCCGGCCTCCTCCGGGGGCAGACCCTCAAACCATTCCCGCACCCCCCGGAAGGTGCGCCGGTGCAACGGGCAAGGACCCCAGCGCCGGAGGGCCTCCAGGTGTTCGGCGGTGGCATAGCCTTTGTGGCGGGCGAAATTGTATTGCGGATACTGGCGGTGGCAGGCCTCCATGAGGTGGTCCCGGTGCACCTTGGCCAGGACCGAAGCGGCGGCGATGGAAAGACAGCGGGCATCGCCGTCCACCACCGGCTGCTGCGGCAAAGCCAGGGGCAGGGGCTCCCGGCCGTCCACCAGGATAAGCTCCGGAGTGAGGCTCAAGGCCGCCACCGCCCGGGCCATGGCCTTCAGGGAAGCCGCCAGGATCCCCCAGCGCTCAATCTGGCGGGGGCTGAGCTCCGCCACCGCGAAGGCCAGGGCGCGGCGACGGATCTCCTGGGAGAACTCCTGGCGCTGGGCGGGGGTCAGGAGCTTGCTGTCGGTGAGCCCCGGAAACTGCGCCCCCGGCGGCAGGATCACTGCCGCGGCCACCACCGGGCCGGCCAGAGGCCCCCGGCCTGCCTCATCCACGCCGCAGATGCGGCTGAGGCCCTTGCTCCGCCAGAAGGCCTCCGGGTCGTCCATCGCCCCGCCTGCCCCTGCCATGGGCCGGCCCTCAGACCGTGGCGGTCCGCTTTTCCTTCAGGCGGGCGGCCTTGCCGGAGCGCTGGCGCAGGTAGTACAGCCGGCTGCGCCGCACCCGGCCCCGGCTCACCACCACAATGCGCTCGATATTGGGGGAGTGCAAGGGAAAGATGCGCTCCACCCCCACGCCGTAGGAGACCTTCCGCACCGTGAAGGTGGCCCCGGTGAGGGCCCCCCGCTTGCGGATGACCACGCCCTTGAAGACCTGCACCCGCTCCTTGTCGCCTTCCACGATGCGCACATGCACTTCCACGGTATCACCGGGCCGAAAGTCGGGCAGATCCGCCCGCATCTGCTCCCGGGATAACTGCACCAAACTGTCCATAGCCTTATCCGTCCTGCTGTTCAGAGATTTCCGTCAACTGTGCCAAAAATTCCCGGTCCGCGGGGCTCAAAGCGGCCCGGCTGAGGAGCTCCGGCCGCCGCCTGAGGGTGCGCCTGAGGGCCTCCTGCCGCCGCCAGCGGGCCACCGCGGCGTGGTCTCCGGAGAGGAGAATCTCCGGCACCGCGTGTCCCTCGAAAACCCGAGGGCGGGTGTAGTGCGGATGATCCAGCAGCCCCGTCTGAAAGGATTCCTCGGCCGCCGAGCCCTCGCAGCCCAACACGCCAGGCAAAAGCCGCACCACCGCGTCGGTCACCACCAAGGCGGCGGGCTCCCCGCCGGTGAGCACGTAATCGCCGATGGAGAGCTCCTCATCCACATAATGCGCCAGGCGGTCATCCACCCCTTCATAATGCCCGCAGACGAGGAGGAGATGAGGCCGGGCCGCCAGTTCCTGCACCTTTTTCTGGGTCAACAGCCCGCCTGCGGGCGAAAGCAAAATGACCCAGACGCCTTCATCCGCCGCCCTCACCGCCCGGATGGCCGCCACCAAAGGCTCGATTTTCATCACCATGCCCGGCCCGCCCCCGTACGGCCGGTCATCCGCGGTGCGGTGGCGGTCGGTGGTGAAGTCCCGGAGATCAATGACCCGGAAGGTCACCGCCCCCTGTTCCTGGGCCCGCTTCAGGATGCTTTGTTTCAGCGGGCTGGCGAAAAACTCCGGGAACAGGGTGAGGATATCAATCTGCATAGATATCCAGCAACCCCGGCGGCGGCTGCACCTTCATGCGGCCCTGGGCCGTGTCCACCTCCAGGACCACCTCCTCCAGGGCCGGCAGGAGAATCTCCCGGGAGCCCCGGCGCACCACATAGACGTCATGGGCCGGGGTGACCAGGATGTCCGTGAGCTCCCCCAGCACCTCGCCGGTCTCCGCCAGCTCCACGGTGAGCCCCAGGAGCTGGAAATGGTAATACTCCCCGGGGGGCAGAGGAGGAAAGCGCTCCGGGTCGGCCGTCACCTCCTGGCCCCGGAGGGCCTCGGCCTCCTCCCGGGTGCGGATGCCCTCCACGTCCAGCAGCACCACGCGCCGGCCCTCCCGTGCCTTCAGCACCCGGTGGCGGCTTGGGCCGATCATCACCTCGCCCACGGCCTCAAAGACCTCGGGCTGGGGCTCCAGGGTGCCCACCTTGAGGGTGCCCCGGATGCCGTGGGCCCCCACCACCGTGCCCAACCGCACCCGCCGGGGAGGCTCGCTACTCAATGATCTCCAAAACGGCGCGCTTGCGCATCTTGGTGGAGGCGGCGTTGAGGATGGTGCGCATGGCCCGGGCCGTGCGCCCCTGCTTGCCGATGACCTTGCCCAGATCCTCCTTGGCGACCTTGAGCTCGATGACCGACGTCTGCTCCCCTTCAATCTCCTTCACCGACACCTGATCCGGGTGGTCCACCAGAGCTTCCGCAATGAACTTGATGAGGTCCTTCATCCGACCCACCTCCGAGGCGGCAGGGACGGGCGGGCGCCAGGAGCCGGCGGGGTTCTCAGCCGCCTGGTCGGGGTTGGGGCCCGACCGGGCGCCTCAGGACACGCTGCGGCTGCGCCACTGCTTTAAGAGACTGGCCACCGTGTCCGTGGGCGTGGCCCCCCGGCTCTGCCACAACGCCAGCCGGTCCTCCTTGATGGAGATGGCCGCGGGCTCCTGCCGGGGATCATACGTGCCCACAATCTCCAGAAACCTCCCGTCCCGGGGAGACTCACTGTTCGCCACCACAATGCGATAAAAAGGCCGCTTCTTGGCCCCATAGCGGGCCAACCGAATCCGTAACGCCATTACGCCGTGTCGTCCTCCTGTGAGGTGATGGGTTGGGGGGAGGGCCAGGGAACACAGTTCCCTGCCCTCCCCCCAAGCCCCCCTCCCAACCCTTTAAGGGATTGGGGAGGGGGGGTGGGGGAGGGGTAAGGGGCCACCGCCCCTTAGCCCCTCCCCCACAACTCCTACAACAAACCGCCGGGGAGAGGCATTTTGCCTTTTTTGGCCGCCCGACCCATCTGTTTCATCATTTTTTGGGTGAGGGCGAAGTTTTTCAGCAGGCGGTTGACCTCTTCCACGGTGGTGCCGCTCCCTTTGGCGATGCGCCGCCTCCGGGAGCCGTTGATGATCTGGTAGTTGTCCCGTTCGGCGGGGGTCATGGAGTTAATGATGGCCTCCACCCGTTTGAGTTCCCGCACGTCGGGTTTGGCGCCTTTGAGGGCCTTGATTTTGTTCAGTCCCGGGATCATGTCCAGGAGCTGTTCCAGGGAGCCCATCTTCATCATCTGGCGGATCTGTTCCCGGAAATCCGTCAGGGTGAAGCTCTCTTCCCTGAGTTTGCGCTCCAGGGCCTTGACCTGTTCGCTGTCGAAGGTCTCCTGGGCCTTTTCGATGAGGCTTAGGACATCCCCCATGCCCAGGATGCGGCCGGCCAGGCGGTCGGGGTGGAAGGGCTCCAGGGCGTCCAGTTTTTCGCCCACGCCCAGAAACTTGATGGGCCGGCCGATGACGGCCCGCATGGACAGGGCCGCGCCCCCCCGGGCGTCGCCCTCCACCTTGGTGAGGATGACTCCCGTGAGGTTGAGGAGGTCATGGAAGCTTTGGGCCACGGTGACCGCGTCCTGGCCGGTCATGGCGTCGGCCACCAAGAGGATCTCCCGGGGTCGCACCCGCTCCCGGATGGCCTGCAGCTCCGCCATCAGGGGGCCGTCGATGTGCAGGCGGCCGGCGGTGTCCAGGATGACGGTGTCGTAGCCCACGGCGTGGGCCGCCTCCATGGCCGCCTCCGAGATGGCCACGGGGTTGTCCGTGGAGCGGGTGGGGTGCACCGCCACGCCGATCTGCTCCCCGAGTTTGGTGAGCTGCTCGATGGCCGCGGGCCGCTGGACGTCCGCGGGGACGAGATACGGCTGGCGGCCTTGGGCCTTGAGGCGTTTGGCCAACTTGGCGGCGGTGGTGGTCTTGCCGGAGCCCTGGAGGCCTACCAGCATCAGGGCCACGGGGGGCCGGCCGGAGAGGTCCAGCTTGGGGGATTCGCCGCCCAGGAGCCGGGTGAGCTCCTCGTGGACGATCTTGATGACCGTCTGGGCGGGGGTGAGGCTGGCCATGACCTCCTCGCCCACGGCCCGCTCCCGCACCTGGTCGATGAAATTCTTGGCCACCTTGTAGTTGACGTCGGCCTCCAAGAGCGAGAGGCGCACTTCCCTCAGGGCCTGGGTGACATCGGCCTCGGAGAGCTTGCCCCGCCCTTTGAGCTTCTTGAAGACCTGGGCCAGTTTATCGGATAAGCGCTCAAACATTTACCTAGTAGTAAACTCAGTTATCAGCTTGTAGTGTAGGATTAACCAACTATTTTCAGCGGTTAATGCCATTTCTACTTCGAAAATATTGTTCAGTAAAATTCTTTCTATAATTACATCTTTTTATTAAATTAATTGTTTCTTTATAATGAATAGCATATTTTTTATCAAGCATTTTGGAATTATGTTCCAAAATCTTAATTATACTATTTTCTTCCATAGTATCAGGTTCTATTTCAACCCATGCATATAATAGCTCATAAAAATTATTATCTGGAGTTGGGCATATCCTTCTTAAAATATCATTTTTATTAATTTCATTATATAAATTTCCATTATACCCCTCTATCGTCTTCCATTCAGGAATTGATTTCAATAATTTGTCTATTAAACTATTCTCTATTAGTAGTCTTGCTCCCTTTTGTCTGCTTCCCAGCCAAACAGCGCGAGCCAAACAATCACTATTAGGCAACTGTTTTTGAAAATCGTCTCTGGTTAGCCTCTGGTCATATTCTAATTTTCCTTTAACAACAGCCCCTTTAAGTAACATACCCTTTTTTAAAAGATTTATATAAAGTTTCTGCAAATTTTTTAAAATATTTTTAAGTTCTTTGCGGCATCCCGTAATCAAAAGGCTATCGCTAAACATAGAAATCTTTGATTCGCGATCATAATCAGCAAATTTGTTGAATATAGAGAATGTTTCATTGTAGAAAAAATTTAGCTTTGAATAAGCCACATCCCATCCCAATTGATAATATCCTGAGATGCCCAATAAATCACCGTAATAAGTAAACCCCATTTATCCCCCCTTTAATAACAATGACCTTTTATTAGTTTAAATGTATTTAAAATATTTACCCAAGTTTGATCATCCCCAACGGCTTCAGCTTGGCCACCTTTTTGGAAATGCCGGCGCCGCGGGTGACGTTCACCACGATCGCAACGCCCTTATAGGCGTCGGAGATGTCCTCGTAAATGGTCCCCAAGCAACCCTCGGACTCTGGACTTTGGACCTTGGACTTTGGACTATCAACTTCGAACTTTGAACCCTGAACCCGGAACTAACCCTTGATCACCCCCAACGGCTTCAGCTTGGCCACCTTTTTGGAGATGCCGGCGCCGTGGGTGACGTTCACCACGTTCTCCACATCCTTGTAAGCCTCGGAGATCTCTTCGTCGATGGTGTCCCGACCGGCGCCCCGGACGATGATGCCCTTGGCCGCCATCTCCTGCACCACCCGCCGGCCCTTGGCCGCCTTGATGGCCGCGGCCCGGCTGAGCTCCCGGCCGGCGCCGTGGCAGGTGCTGCCAAAGGTCTCCTCCAAGGCGCGCTGGGTGCCCACCAACACAAAGGAATAGCGCCCCATGTCCCCGGGGATGAGCACCGGCTGGCCGGTCTCCCGGTAGGCGGGGGGCACCTCCGGATGCCCGGGGGGAAAGGCCCGGGTGGCGCCTTTGCGGTGCACGCACACCGTCTTTTCCTTGCCGTCGATGACGTGCTTCTCGATCTTGGCGATGTTGTGGGCCACGTCGTAGATGAGCTCCAGACCCAGGTCCCGGGGGCCCATCTTCAGGACCTGCTCGAAGGACTCCCGGACCCAGTGGGTGATCATCTGGCGGTTGGCAAAGGCGAAGTTGGCCGCCGCCGCCATGGCCGCCAGATACTGCTGGCCCTCCGGCGAGCGAATGGGCGCCGAGCAGAGCTGACGGTCCGGCAGCTCAATGCCATACTTGGCACTGGCCTTGAGCATCACCTTGATGAAGTCGTCGCACACCTGATGCCCCAGCCCCCGGGAACCGGTGTGGATGATGACCGTCACCTGGCCGGGGAAGAGCCCCAGGGCCCTCGCCAGCGGCTCATCATAGATTTCGGCCACATAGCCCACTTCCACAAAATGGTTGCCGCTCCCCAGAGTGCCCAGCTGGTCCTTGCCCCGGTCCATGGCGAACTGGCTCACCAGGTCGGGATCGGCCCCAGGAATCTGCCCGCCGGCCTCGATGTGGGCCAGGTCATCGGTCGTGCCGAAGCCCTGCTTCACCGCCCAGGCGGCGCCGTACCGCATCACCTCCTTCAGGGTAGGGACGGTGAGCTTCAAATCTTTGCGCCGGGAACCCACCCCGGTGGGGATGTTGTCAAAGAGGGCGTTGACCAGCTCCTCGATCCGGTCGGCGATGGCCTGCCGCTCCAGATTGGTGCGCAACAGCCGCACCCCGCAGTTGATGTCGTAGCCCACCCCGCCGGGGGAGACCACCCCCTCCTCCAAATTGAAGGCCGCCACCCCGCCGATAGGGAAACCATACCCCCAATGAATGTCGGGCATGGCCATGGACGGCCCCTCAATCCCCGGGAGCGTGGCCACATTGGCCACCTGCTCCAGACTGCGGTCCTCATGAATCTTGGGGAGCATCTCCTTGGAGGCAAAAATCAGCCCCCGAGTACGCATCTTCCCCTCCCGGGGAATCTCCCAGCGATACTCATCCACCTGCCGAAGCTTGATCTGCGCCATAGTCCGGGTGATGAGGGGAGGGCCGGGGGAGCAGTGGCTCCCCCGCCCTCCCCTCAAACTCCCCTCCCCACCCCCTTTATGGGGTTGGGGAGGGGGCTTGGGGGAGGGGCAGGGGCCGTCGGCCCCTGGCCCCTCCCCCAAGATCCTTACAAATCCAAAATCACGGTGGCCTGCCAGCCGTCGGGCACCTGGGTGATGGCCAGGCGGTGGTAGGTGGCGGCCTTGACCGCGGTTTTGCTGAGGTGCCGGGTAGGGTCGTAGGTATCGCCCACGGCCCGGGCTTCCAGGCGTTCCGGGGTCAGGGAGGTGATGATGAAGTCCCGGCCCAGGAAGGCCTCGGTGTCATAAAGATAAAGCAGGTGATTCAGCCAGGCCACCAGGAGGGCCTCCAGGTCGGGGGCCTCCACGGTGATCTGCCGGCTGATGGTGCCCTTGAGGCGTCGCCGGTCCACCATGACGGCGGTGAGGGCCCGGGCAGCGTTGGCGAACAGGGCCTCCAGGCTCTCCCCCCAGATTTTCAGGCCCACATCGGCAGTGTGGGACAAAAAACGGTATGGGCGCCGGCGCGGCCTTGGGGGGGAGGCGGCCATATCAGGGCATACTCCAACAAATTATAACTGTACTAAATTTTCATGAGGGTGCAAAGTTTTTCCTCAGGCAGCCGGGCGCCGGTGCCAATTTTCCGGGTCCCGGGCGGCGGCGGCGCCCAGGTCGAAGGCGGTGAGGTTGGCGTCCACAAAGCGGGGGTTGGTCTTGTCCCGGATGACCTGCTTGAGGTCCTCGGCGCTCACGGGGAGGGTGTCGGTGGCGGCCAGGGCCCCCAGGAGCACCATATTCACCGCCAGGGGGCTGCCGGCCTGGCGGGCCAGGGCACTGGCGTCAAAGGCGAGAAGGCCGCCCACCTGCCCGGCCACCACGGCCAGCATGTCGCCCACCGGTGGGTAGCTCACCTGGCCCACGGCCACCGGGTAGGGGGGGATGACGGCGGTGTTGGCCAGCATCAGGGTGTGGGCGTGGCAGAATTCCAGGGCCCGCAGGGCTTCCAGGGCCTCGAAGGCCAAAACGATGTCGGCCTCGCCGGGGGAGATGATGGGGCTTTTGAGGTCGCCCAGGATGACGGTGGAGGTTACCACGCCGCCCCGCTGAGCCATGCCGTGGGTTTCGCTCAACAGGGGAGTGAAGCCGGCGGCCAGGGCCGCCTCGCCCAGCACCCGGCTGGCCAGGAGTGTCCCCTGGCCGCCCACGCCGGTCATGAAGATGCGCATCCGCAGCATAGGATGTCCTTGTGGATGATGATGAGGTTAACGGCTGAAAACCTTTGTTTATCCCTTTTTATCAGGATTGGGGGTGGGGGTTTGGGGGGAGGGGGTAAAGGGCCACTGCCCCTTAGCCCCCTCCCCCACCACATATTAGCTTTTACCCCTTTTGGCCGGGCGGATGTGGTCGCACAGCTGCACGCAGAAGGCGCAGCCGGCGCACAGGTCCGGATCGATGAGGAGCTGGCGCCGGCTTTCGGCCTCGGTCACATACATGGCCGGGCAGCCCAGGTATTCCAGGCAGTGCCGGCACTCGCCGCAGTCGCCGGAGATCTGAAAGCGCGCCGTGGGGCGTTTGCCCTTGAGGCGGGCCACATACAGCGGGCAGGGGGACTGGGCCAAAAGCACCCTGACGCCTTGGGCCGCCACCGCCTCCTTGGCCGCGGCCAAAGATTCTTTATATTTCAGGGGGTTGACTCGCCAGAACTGGGTCACCCCCAGACCCCGAACGACGGCGGCCAGATCCACCGGCTGGCCGGGATAGTCCGGCGGGGTGAGGGTCACTCCGGGATGGGGCTGGTGGCCGGTCATGGCGGTGGTGCCGTTGTCCAGGATGACCAAGAGGAGGTCGTGGCGGTTATGCACTGCGTTGGCCAGCCCGGTGAGCCCTCCGTGGAAAAAGGTGGAATCCCCGATGAAGGCCACCACCTTCTGGCCGCTGGCCCGGGAGAGCCCGCAGGCGGTGGTGATGGAGGAACCCATGCAGATGAGGTAGTCCGCCATGGACAGGGGCGGCAGGAGCCCCAGGGTGTAGCAGCCGATGTCAGTGGGAAAGACCCCCTCCACCCCCAGATCCCGGAGGGCGATCTTGATGGCGTAGTACATGGCCCGATGGGGGCAGCCCGGGCAGAGGATGGGGGGCCGCTCCGGCAGGGGCCGGCCCAGGAGCTCGGCAGCCGCAGGGAGGGGCTGAGGCGCCTCATGAGGCATCTGGCAAAACTCGGCCAGCACCCGGCGCACCAGGCCGGGGTGAAACTCATACAGGCGGGAGAAGAGCCCCTCCCCCTTGCCCCGGATGGGCACAGTGAGCCCTCGGCTCTGGGCGAGGGCCTTGAGGGCGTCCTCCAGATAGGGCTCCAGCTCCTCCACCACCAGGACCTTATCCACCCGGGAGAGAAACCGGGCGATGAGGTCTTCAGGGAGGGGATAAGTAAAGCCCAGCCGGAGGAAGGTTACCCGGTCTTGCAGGCCCAGCTCCAGGAGGGCGTCCGCCACGTAGGCTGCGGCCACGCCGCTGGCCACAACTCCCAGGGGGCCGCTGCCGAGGAGACGGTTGAAGGGCGAGCTCTCTGCCAGGGCCCGGGCCCGTTCCTGTTTGGCCAGGAGCCGGGCGTGGGCCTGGCGGGCCACCGCCGGCACCATCACCAGGGAAAAGGGGTCTTTGACGAAGCGGCCCGGTGGGGGCGGCGGTGCCAGCTCCCCCAGGCTGACCACGCCCCGGGTGTGGTTGACCCGGGTGGTGGTGCGCAGCATCACCGGCAGCCCCAGCTCCTCGGAGAGGGCAAAGGCGGCCAGGGTCATGTCCTTGGCTTCCTGGGGGCTTTCCGGCTCCAGCATGGGGATGCCGGCAAAGCGGGCATACAGGCGGTTGTCCTGCTCGTTCTGGCTGGAAAAGAGCGACGGGTCGTCGGCGCTCACCAGCACGAGGCCCCCTTTCACTCCCACGTAGGCCAGGGTCATGAGGGCGTCCGCGGCCACATTTACCCCCACGTGCTTCATGGAGGCCAGGGCCCGCCAGCCCGCGGCGGAGGCCCCGGCGGCCACCTCCAGGGCCACCTTTTCGTTGGTGGAATACTCGAAGACCAATCTCCCGGTGCGGGAGACCTCATAGAGCCGGTCCCCGATCTCCGAGGAGGGAGTGCCGGGATAACAGGCCGCCAGGGCCACCCCGGCTTCCAGGGCCGCCCGGGCGATGGCCTCATTGCCCAAAAAAAGCCGGCGCTCTCCCGGCTGTCCGGCCAGCAGTTCCGACATAACCTTTGCTCCTCACCACGCCGCCATAAGAGAGGGGGCCGGGCTTGCCTCCGGTCCCCTCGGTCGGGTTTTCCTTTGGGTATGCTCCCGCCAGGATTCCCGGCTGACTCCTCCGGTCGGAAAATCCTGGGCGGGAAAATGAGAAATTTATCGCTTGGGAAAGGACTTTTGTAAAGGGCTTTTTCACGTCGCCCCTGTCAGTCCAGCTCTTCCTCCCCCGTCAGGCCTTCACCCTCGCCCTCTTCCGCCGCCAGGGCCTCCTCCACCATTTCATCCACGTCGCCCTCAAAGTCCTCGCCCAGCTCGGGCCCCAGCATTTTCAGCATCTTGGCCACGCTTCTCGGGTCATTTTCATCCAGGTCCCGGAAGCGGGCGGGATCGGCCAGGCGCTCCAGACGGGTCTCCTCGGAGAGGCGCACCCTGACCCGGGAGAGCACCCGGGTCATCTCAGGGCTGCCGCAGCGGCGGCACACCGGAGTGGCCTCCTCCGCCCGGCTGAGGAAGAGGTATTCCGAAATCCGGCCACAGGCGGCGCAGCGGAACTCGTAGATGGGCATGGTCCCTCCAGCATCCGGAAAATGTGGGCTCGCACCTTTGGGGCAGGACCCTGGCCCCCCTGGACTTGGGAGGGCGATCAGGCAAGGGGGGACCGAGGCCCTGGCCCCGGCGCTGGTGAGCGTCAATTGGGCACTTTCACCTTCATCTTCTGCAAGCGGGCCACCTGCCGGCGGGCCTCCGCCAGCCGGCGATCGCTGGCCCCCAAATGCTCCGAGGCCTTGCGAAAATGAAAGAGCGCCGTGGGATAGGCCTTGGTCATCAGGCTGTGAAGGCCCAGATAGTAATGCGCCAGCCCCAGATCGCCCTTTTCCCCATACAGGGTGCCCAGATCCAGGTAGACCTCCACAAAGGTGGGGTTGAGGCGATGGGCCTTCTCAAAGAGGGCCAGAGCCTGGTCATTCTGGCGGCGCTCCCGGGCCATGCGGGCCAGATAATAAAGCGAGGTGGCATCCCCCGGGTCCCGGCGCAGGAGCTCTTCGAAGAGAGGCTGGGCCTCGGCGTAGCGGGTGCGCTCGAAATAGAAGATGGCCAGGTCCCGGGTGATGAGGGGGTGCCCCGGGGCCAGCTTCAGGGCCTGGCGGAAGGCGGCCTGGGCCTCCTCCGGACGCTGCAGCTTGGCCAGGGCCAGGGCCTGGCCATAATGAGCCGCGGGATCCTGGGGCCGCCGTTGCAGATCCTGGCTCACCCGGCGCAGCAACTGGGCGGGCCGGCCCACCAGGCTCTCCAGCTTCAGGACGAAAAAGGGGAAATCCGGATCATTGCGGGAGGCGCGGGGGGCCTCGTGGGCGCTTAAATGATGGGCCAAATCCACGATGCGGCTGTTGATGTCCGGGTGGGTGCTTAAGTACACCGGGATATTGCTCCCCTCAAACCAGCGCTGGCGGCCCATCTTGCGGAACACGGCCATCATGTCCCGGGGGTCATAGCCCGCCTTGGAGAGCCAGAGGATGCCCAGGCCGTCGGCCTCCGCTTCGTGTTCCCGGCTGTATTTCAGCATGGAGGCTTCGCCCGCGGCCATGGAGCCCACCATCAGGGCCTGGGTCAGGGGCCCCACCCCCACCAGCAGGCCCGCCAGGGCCCCCAGCACCGAGGCCACGTTCACCACCCGGCTGCGCTCCAGTTGCCGGGCCAGATGCCGGGCGTGGATGTGGGCGATCTCATGGGCCAGGACGCCGGCCAGCTCCCCTTCCCGCTCCATCAGGCGGATGAAGCCGCTGGTGACATAGATATACCCCCCCGGCACCGCAAAGGCATTCATGGTGGGGTCATCAATGATATGGAAGCGGTAGGAGAAGGGTTGCGGCCCGATCTGGCTCACCAGCCGCTGGCCCAGCCGATTGATATAAGAGACCAGAAAGGGGTCGTTGATGACCAGGTAGTATTGTTGGAGCTGCATGGCGAATTCCTCGCCCAACTGCCGCTCCTGCTCGATGCTGAGGCCGCCGCCCAGAAAGGCCGCCGCGGTCTGAGGGGTGAACACGGCCAGCCAGACCACCAGCCAGCTGCTCACCAGCCGCCGGGTCCAGGAACTGCGGAGCATGAGAACCTCCGGTCAGGCAGGGCCGCCGGTGGCAGGGGGTGCCCCCGCCAGATATTCCGCCGCCGTCATCCGGGGCGCCTCGGCCCACAGGCCCTCCAGATCATAAAACTCCCGGAAGGGCGGCAGAAACAGGTGAATGATGACGTCGTTGTAGTCCAGGAGGATCCAGTTTCCCTCCTCCACCCCTTCCCGCCCCAGGGGGTCAATGCCCGCCGCCCCCAGATCCTCCTCCAGATGCTGCGCCAGGGCCTGGACGTGGCGCCGGGAGGTGCCGGAGGCGATGAGAAAATAATCGGCAAAACCGCAGATCTTCCGCACATCCAGGATCACCAGGTCCACGGCCTTGTGCGCCGTCATGGTCCTGGTGGCCAGGGTCACCAGATCTTCGGGAAGGAGAGAAGGGGCCGGGGTCTGCGTGACGTCACTCCCGGGCGCCGGGCCTTTAGCCCAGCGCCATGCAACTTAACGATACAATTTGTTTTTCAGTATAAATCGCCGCACCCCCTCGGGCAAGAGAAAGCGGATGGAGCGGCCGGCCCGCACCAGCGCCCGGATACGCGTGGCGGAGATGTCCATCAGCGTCGTGGGCCACCACAGCACCCGGCAGCCTGAAGGGTGCTCAAAACCCTGCCCGTCCGTCAGCTCCCGGAAGTCCGGGTGCACCTCCCGGCGCAACACCACCCCCACCTCATCCCGGGGGAACCCGGGCCGGTCCAGGACCACAAAATGACTCAGGGTGAAAAGCTCCCGGTAATCCTTCCAGGTCTGGATCTCCAAAATGGCATCCAAGCCCACCACGAAAAAGAGCTCCGTGTCCGCCCCCAACTCCCGCCGGAGCAGACGCAGGGTCTCCACCGAATAAGACTTCCCCGGCCGCCGGCCCTCAATGTCCGAGACCTTGAGCCGGGGGTGGCGCCCCACCGCCAGCTTGGCCATGGCGAGCCGCACCTCAAAGGGGGTCAGGTCCGCGGGGGCCTTGTGCGGCGGAATGGCCGCGGGCACAAACCACAAGGCATCCAACGCCAACCCCTCCGCCACCTCCTCCCCCGCCCGCAAGTGCCCATAATGAATGGGATTGAACGTCCCCCCAAAAAGCCCCAGGCGCGTGAGTTTCCTTGCCATCGGGTTGCCTTGAGGGGAGGGCTGGGGGAACGCAGTTCCCCCACCCTCCCCTCAAACTCCCCTCCCCACCCCC
>JBBFLF010000024.1 GCA_037481655.1 Desulfobaccales bacterium
CCAATAAGGGGTTGGGGGAGAGGGCTTGGGAGTGGGGGCAGGGGTCTGCGACCCCTGGCCCCCTCTCCCAACCCAAGTCTCAACTTCCGCGCAGGAGGCGGGTATGAAGGTCTTTGTCACTGGGGGCACCGGGTTTGTGGGAGGTTTTCTCTGTCGTTTTTTGGCGGCGGCCGGCCATGAGGTGACCATCCTCACCCGGCGGGCGGCGCCGGAGGAAGGCTTCCATTACCTCACCGGGGACCCCACCCGGGAGGGTCCCTGGATGGCGGCGGTGCCCGAGCATGACTGGGTCATCAATCTGGCGGGGGCTTCCATCTTCGCCCACTGGACCGAGGAAAAGAAGAAAGTCATCCATGACAGCCGCATCCTCACCACCCGCAACCTGGTGAAAGCCCTGGCGGCGGGGGATCGGCGGCAGCTCTTCTGCAGCACTTCGGCGCCGGGGTATTTTGGCAACCGGGGAGAGGAGATCCTCACGGAAGACTCGCCGCCGGGGGACGGTTTTTTGGGGGACGTGGCCCTGGAATGGGAGGAAGAGGCCTTAAAAGCCCGGGAGCTGGGCCTAAGAGTGGTGATTACCCGCTTCGGTCTGGTATTGGGGCGGGGCGGGGGCATTCTGGGCACCCTGGAGCCCGCCTTCAAGGCCTTTGTGGGGGGGCCGGCAGGGGACGGCCGCCAGTGGATGCCCTGGATCCACCACGAGGACCTGTGCCGGGCCTACCTCTTCGTGGCGGAGCACCCGGAGATCTCCGGGCCGGTGCACTTCTGTGCCCCCAACCCGGTGCGCAACTGGGACTTCGCCAAGGCCCTGGGCCGGGCTTTGGGCCGTCCCAGCTTCCTCACGGCGCCCGCCTTCATGCTCCGTCTGGTCTTGGGGGAGCTGGCCGAGGCGGTCCTCACCGGCCAGCGCATGGTCCCCCAGAAGCTCCAGGCGGCGGGCTTTGAGTTCCGCTATCCCACTCTGGAGCAGGCCCTGGCGGCCATTTACGGGACCTGAGACCGGCCGTGGGGTGAGGGGCTTGCAAGCCGCCGGTGGCCCTGAGACCTTCAGGGGACCGGCGGCCCCATCTTAATACAGAGCCGACCGGCAAGCTGCCTCAGGGAGCGGAGTGCGGGCAGGCGGCTCCGGCAGCGGTGATGCCGCCTTCCCCGCCGGCCCTCACGGCTTGAACTGAAAGCCCACGGGGAGGTCGTCCGCCCGCTTTTTCAATTCCTTCAGCAGCTCGTCCAGCTCCTCCTGGAGTCTCTTGTAAGCCTCCCCGCCGGCGAACTTCAGCTCCTGAAGCTTGCGCCGGGCGGTCTTCATCCTGGGTTCCAGGGCCTTGAGCTGCTCTGTCACCCGGGCCTTGAGCTCCGGAGAGAGCTTTTCCAGCCGCTCCTGCATGTCGGCCACCAGCCGCTGCACTTCCTGCAGTTGGGCCTCCGCCTGCCGGAGATAGTCCTCCCGCCCCAGGGGCTGGGCCCTGAGCTCCGGGGTAACAGGCTTGCTTTCCCTGAGCGCGGGTTCCCGGGGGGCGGCTGCCTTGGGGGCGGGTTCCTCCCCCCGGCCACAGCCCCACAGCAGTAATAACAGCAGCATCGGCCACAGCAGACTCCACTTTCTCATACGCTCATGCCCTCTGAGTCATTGTGAAAATAGGCACAGACATCGAGGCCAGCCTAATAAATCCCGGGGGATTTGGCAAGAGGGGGATTGCCCTCAAGGCGGTTCAAGGGGAGGTGGGAGGAGTGTCGGAGCCTGCCGACGGCGCCGGACCGGCCGGAGCCGTCGGGGGGCAGGTGTCTTCGGAGACGCCCGGCGCTTCGCCGAAGAGCAGGGCCAAGCGGATGGTGACGGTGGTGCCCACCCCCACCTGGCTGTCCAGGGTGATGACCCCTCGGTGCTCATCCACAATCTGGCGCACAAAGACCATGCCCAGGCCGGTGCCGCCGATCTTGGTGGTGTAAAAGGGCACAAAGACCTTGTCCACCACGTCCGGCGGCATGCCCCGACCGGTATCCTTGATCACGATGACGGCGTAGTGTTTCTCCACGGAGGTCTTGACGGTGATGGTGCCGTGGGGGCTGGTGGCCTCGATGGCGTTCCGGAGGAGGTGGGCCAGGGCCACCTTGAGGAGGTGGGCGTTGAGGCGGCCCACTATGGGCTCCGGGTGGAGTTCCGTGACCAGCTTCAGGCGCTTGGCCCGGATCTCCGGCATGATGAGGTCCAGGGTGGTGCGCACAATGTCATTGAGATCCACCTGGGTAAAGAAGGAGGACTTGCGCCGGGCCAGGTTCTCGAAGCGCTCCACCATCTGCTCGATGCGCTTGGCCTCCTCGGCGATGGCCTGGAGCCAGGAGCGGGTGGGGTCGGCGGGGTCCGTCTTTTTGAGCAGACGGTGGCTGAAGCCGCCGATGACGTGCAGGGGGTTGCGGATGCCGTGGGCCATCCCCAAGGCCATCTCGCTCATGGTGCGCTCCATCACCAGGGCCTCCATCTCCCGGTTGAGGGCCAGGATCTCATGGCTGGTGGCCTCCAGCTGGTGATGGTCCTCCTGCATGCGCCGATAGACCCGCTGCAGGTGATGGAAGAAAAAGGTGACGGTGGCGATGACCACGTAAATGATGCTGTCAAAGCCGCCGAAGATGCGCCTGAGTTGCCCCCGGAGGGCGGTGGCCCCATGAAAGGTGATGACGTCCTGGATGAGATGCGAGATGGCGTGGGACCAGGCAAAGAGGAAAAAAGCCAGGGTCAGCCAGTTCAGAAACAGTCCCAGGGGGTTGTCCGGGTCCCGAGCCATCAGGCGGCGGCTGTGCCGGAAGGCCAGGCCGGTGAAGAGCAGGGTCACCAGGGCGCTGACCACCTCCACCAGCCAGATGGGCCATAAGGGAAGGCTGATCATGACTCCTTCTCCCCTTCCCCGGCCTTGCGGGCGAACGCTTCCATGGCCCGGAACACCAGATAAAAAGCCGGGATGAGCCAGAAGAAGTGGTTGAATTTAAAGAAATAAAACAGCCAGGTGTGCAGGTCCTCCATGAGGAGGCGCCGGGAGACACCCTCCCCCAAAATCACGGGATTGGCCAGGGACCACTCCACCGTGTGCCCGATGATGGCGTCCACATTCCAAAAGACCAGAATCCAGCAGGCCCACCACAGATAGTTGAACCCGGGCTGAACTCGGTATTCCCCCCGGTGGATCTCCCGCAGGAAAAAGAGCATGGCCAGGGTGAAGAGGAGGTGGGCAAACTGGTGGACATAGGAACCCTGGGTGCCCCACTGGAACCAGCCCACCCAAGCCTCGGCCCACGCCGGCGTGGGGAAAAACGCCGCGGCGATTACCAAGCTGACGCGGCCAAGGAGGGGAGAAATCCGCATGGTACTTTGATTATGGCAGAGGTTTTGGAGGGTTGTCAATTAGTGCTCAGTAGCCCAGGCGGCGCACCGCCTTGGGGTCCCGGCGCCAGTTTTTCCACACCTTGACCCAGAGCTCCAGGAAGACCTTGCTCTCCAGGAGCCGTTCGATGTCCTCCCGGGCCTCCTGGCCGATGATTTTCAGCAGCTTGCCGCCCTTGCCGATGACGATGCCTTTCTGGGATTCCTTTTCCACGTAGATCACCGCCCGGATGCGCACCAGCTCCGGGCGCCGGCTCTCGTCGAACTCCTCGATGGCCACCGCCACCGCGTACGGGATCTCCTCCCCGGTGTGATGGAAGAAACGCTCCCGGATGATCTCCGCCACCAGGAAGCGCTCGGACTGGTCGGTAAGCTGGTCCTCAGGAAAGAGGGGCGGGGCCTCGGGCAGGCGCTGGACAATCTCCTGCACCAGCTCCTCCACCCCGTCGCCGGTGAGGGCGCAGATGGGTACGATGGCCGCTTTAGGGAAGCTCTCATGCAGGGCGGCCATCAGGGGCAGGAGTTCGGGTTTTTTGACGAGATCGATTTTATTCACCGCCACCACCAGGGGCTGCCGCAAGGCTTGCAGGCGGGGCATCAGCAGGCGGTCCTGGGGGTCAAGGGGCCGGGGCTCGGTGAGCCAGACCACCACGTCGGCGTCCTCCAGGGCGCCCAGGGCCGCCTCCAGCATGGCGGCGTTGAGGGGCCCTTTGGGCTCCAGGATGCCGGGGGTGTCCAGGAGCAGGAGCTGGGCCCCGGGCCGGTGGACGATGCCCAGAAGGCGGTGGCGGGTGGTCTGGGGTTTGGGCGAGGTGATGGCCAGCTTCTCCCCCACCAGACGGTTGAGAAGGGTGGACTTGCCCACATTGGGAAAGCCGATGAGGGCCACATAGCCGCAGCGGCAGGGAGCTTCCATGCCTATATGATGACACCGGGGCCAGGCTTTGTCGAGAGGAGGGCCGGGGGAACCTGGCTACCTAGACTTTACTCACCACCCCCCGATAAGGGGTTGGGGGGAGAGGGTCTGGGAGAGGGGGCAGGGGCCTTTGGCCTCTGGCCCTTTCTCCCAGAAATTAACCTCATTATAAGGCACCGCTGGGGTGTCTGCCAGGCAGACTGACCGAGGCTGACGCCGGGAAAGCAAATCACCTGGCTGATGAGATAAAGGCCGGGGACCAGAGGGGGGTCTATGAGCGCCGGCGGCGGCGGAGAAGTGGAGCCAGGCAGACGCCGGCCAGGCAGAGCCAGGCTAAGACGTCCCCCACCCGGGTATAAAGGGTGCCTCCGGGCATCAGAGGCAGCTCCAGGGTGTGGGCGGCGGTGGTGTTCAGGGGGGAGGTCCAGAGGATCTTGCCCTCCGGCCCGACGAAGGCGGAAATGCCGGTATTGGCGGCCCGGGCCAGGGCCACCCGGCCCTCCACAGCCCGGAAGACCCCCCAGGCCAGGTGCTGGTAGGGGGCGCTGGTCTCCCCGAACCAGGCGTCGTTGGTGATGGTAACGAGCAGCCGGGCACCGTTTTTCACCTGGGCCCGGGAGAGATAGGCGAAGATGGACTCAAAGCAGATGAGCGGCCCCACCGGCGCCTCGGGCAAGTGCACCACCGCGCCCACCGGCCCCTCGGCGAAGTCCCCCACCATGGGCACCATCTTGGGGACGAAAAACAGGATGCGCTGCAGGGGCACATACTCCCCGAAGGGCACCAGGTGGGCCTTGTCGTAATACCCCGCCACCTGGCCCTCGGGGTCCAGGAGATAGGCCCGGTTGAAGAAGCGGTCCCCTGCCGGGGTGAGTTCGTAGGCCGGAGCCCCGAAGAAGAGATAAGCCCCACTCTGGCGGCCGATCTCCTGCACCCGGGGGGTGAATTCCGGGTTGCGCAGGAACAGGAAAGGCGCGGCGGTCTCCGGCCAGATGATGAGCCGAGCCCCCTTCAGGCGCCGGGTGAGCTCGGCGTAGCGGTCCAGGGTGGCCACCACCATCTTGGGGTTCCACTTCTCCCCCTGCTGGATGTTCCCCTGGGTGACCCCCACCGCGAGTTTGGGGGCGGCGGCGGCCTGTTTGCCCACCGCGTCCAGGCGATAGGCGCCGTAGCCCACCCAGAGCATTAAAAGGGTCAGGGCCAGGGCTTCCCGGCGCCGCTCGTGGCGCACCGCCTGGAAGCGGGGAAAGCCGGTAAGGAACAGCCAGGTGCCGGCCAAGGCCAGGAGAAAGGAGACCCCGTAGACCCCCGCCAGGTCCGCCACCTGAATGAACAGCGGAAAGCGATAGAGGCCGGTGCCCAACAGTCCCCAGGGAAAGCCGCTGAAGAGATACGTCTGGATGTACTCCAGGGCCACCCACAGGGCCGGCCCGAACCATAAGGGGCTGATGCCGGCGGCCCCCGCCCGGGCCACCCCCCAGGCCCACAGCGCTCGGTAAAGGGCCAGATAGGCGGCTAAAAGCAGCATCACCCCCACGGCCAGGGGCACCGGCAGGCGGCCGAAGACATGGGTGACGTAAACAATCCAGTAAAGCAAGCCGGCATTGGCCACCAGCCCGGCCAAGAAGCCCAGGCGGAAGGCCCGCCCCGGGGAGACGTCCTTGATGGCCCAGTAGAGGAAGGGGAGCGCCAGGGGCAACAGGAAGGTGTAGTCCCACTTGGGGAAGGCGGCAGCGTAAAAGAGGCCGAAAACTCCGGCGGCCGCCACCGGCCCCCAGCCGCCCCGGGAGCGGGAGGCGGTAAAGGAGAGGCCAGGGCTCACCGGGGCCCTCCCGAGGAGGGGAGAAAGGGGTGGGGAGGGGCCGCGCCGGGCTTCATGACGCCTGCTCCCGGGTGGCCAGCGGCCGGATGCGCACCTGCTTGGCCCGGCGTTCATCCGCGGCCACCACCAGAAATTCGTAGCCCCCCAGAATCACCCGGTCATTGACCTGGGGGACCCGGCCCAGGAGGTGGATGAGGAGGCCGCCCACCGATTCAAACTTGCCCTCCGGCCGGGTGAGGGGCAGGTGCTCCAGGAGGTCCTCCACGTTGAGGCGGGCATCCACCAGGAGCGAGCCGTCCTCCTGGGGCAGGATGCGGGCTTCCTGGCGGTCGTATTCATCGTAGATCTCCCCCACGATCTCCTCGATGATGTCCTCCAGGGTGACCAACCCGGCGGTGCCGCCATATTCGTCAATGACGATGGCGATCTGGATCTTGCGCTCCACGAAATCCCGCAGCAGATCGCTGATCTTTTTGCTTTCCGGGATGAAATAGGGGGGCCGCAGGACTTTTGCCAGGTCGAAGGCCTCCGGGGGGGTCTGCCAGAAGACCAGCAGGTCCTTGGCCAGGAGGATGCCGATGACGTGGTCGATGCTCCCCTCGAAGACCGGCAGGCGGGAGTGGCCTTTTTCCAGCACCAGGGCGATGATGCGGTCCAGGGGGGTGGTGCGCTCCACCCCCACGATCTCCAGGCGGGGCACCATGATCTCCCGCACCAGGGTGTCCCGGAACTCAAAGATGGACTCAATCAGCTCGCCTTCTTCGCGGCTGAGTAAGCCCCGTTCCTCGCCCACGGTGATGATGTTTTGGATCTCCCGCTCGAGGTCTTCCGGTTGGGACAGGGTGCGGCGGACCAACCGCTGCCAGAGACGTTGGAGCAGGCCTGGCCGGGGACTGTCGCCCTCGCCCATGCATCAGCCTCGCATTGACTTGCGCTCTTCCCGGAGAAACCGTTCCACCGCCTTGACATTCCGGGGAAATTCCAGGCCCCGGTCCAGCAGGTGGATTTCGTGGCGTCCGATACCGAAGGTCTCAGTGGCGTAGGCCGCCGCCTTGAGATGATCAAAGTCCTTGCAGGAGAAGATGTCCAGGCTGAGGTAGGCCCGTTCCGGGTAGGTGTGGATACTGATATGGCTCTCGGCGATGAGGACGAAGCCGGAGACCCCCCAGTCTTCCGGCACCTGAGCCCGGTACTTGAAGACATACGGGGGCATGATCTTGGTCATGTGAATCAGGGTGGGACACCGATCCAGGAACTCATAGATCACGTCCAAATTGGCCAGCCGCTCCGGATCGCAGTCGTACCCGTCCAGGGTGAGGTGCAACCCGTAGCCGAGAGCAAGGTTTTGCAAGTTCCCATCCTCCTCCAACCAGGCATGCGGTCCCCATGGGGATGACTTGAGTCGCCGGCCGGCCGTGGGCGCAGCTTTCACCCTGCCGCCCACCCGGCCGTCAGCCTGGTGGCCTTGGCCGCGGCCCTTAAACGGAAATTACCCTTCCCTCAAGGAAAGGGTAGCCGCCTGCCAACGCCCCGCCAGAAGCGGTGATTCAAGTCAAACTTATATAACTTGTCGCTCTCCCCGGGTCAATAGTTTTTTTCATCCCCCCGGTGCCCCCGGGGGTTTTCGGCCCCATGCTCTTGACGGCGGCCAGTGAAGTGGTAAATTATGCCGATATGCAAGGGGAAGGAGGAGCGCCCGTGGCCTACGTCGCCCCATTCCGGGGCCTCTATTTCAACCCCGCCAAGGTCCCGCAGCTCTCGGAGGTGGTGACGCCTCCTTATGACGTCATCCGACCGGAGGAGCGGGAGGCCTTCGCCGCCCGCCACCCCTATAATATGGTGCACCTCATCTTACCGGAAGCCCTGCCCGGGGATGGCCCCTTGGAGAACCGCTACACCCGGGCCGCGGCCCGCTTCCGCCAATGGCTCACGGAGCAGGTCTTCCTGCGGGATGAGACCCCCGCCTTCTACTATTGGGAGACGGACTTCCAGTCCCGGGGCCAAAGCCTCACGCGGCGGGGCTTTGCCGCGGTGGTGCGCCTGGAACCCTTCAGCAAGGGGATCATCCTCCCCCACGAACAGACCTTCTCCGCCATCAAGGCCGACCGCCTGGAACTGTTCAAGCACTGCCGGGCCCATTTCTCCCCCATCTTCACCCTCTTTCCCGATGAGAGCCGGCAGATTCTGGAGCGGCTCAGGAATGCCGCGCCGGCAAAGCCCCTGCTTGACTTCACCGATGTGGAGGGCCGGGGGCAGCGCCTTTACCGGGTGACGGACCCAGACTGCCTGGCCGAGGTGCACCGCGCTTTGGCGCCTTTGCAATTCTTCATCGCCGACGGCCATCACCGCTACGAAACCGCCCTGGCCTTCCAGAAATGGATGAAGGAGCGCTATCCCAACGCCGGTCCCGACGCGCCCTTCAACTTCATGCTCATGTATCTGGCCAACCTCTATGACCCGGAGCTCGTCATCCTCATGGCCCACCGCCTGCTGGGGGGCCCCCGGCTCCGGCGCCTGGATGAGGCCTGGTTTCTGGGTCGGCTGGAAGACTACTTCGAGGTGACGCCCCTGGAGCGCCCCGGCGGCGATCTCGCCGCTTATGCCGCCTTCCTGCAGGACGAGCTGAACCACGCTCCCGCCGGCCGCACCGTCTTCATCCTCGTGGGGGCCCATGCCCGGGCCTGGCGCCTGGAGCTCCGGGAGGAGGTGCGCCGCCGCCTCCTTTCCCGGGAGATGCACCCGGCCCTGGCGCAACTGGACGTCTCGGTGCTCAACTACCTCGTGTTCGACAAATGCCTGGGGCTGGACGCCAAGGCCCAGGATGATCCCGACACCTGCTTCTACTCCAGCCAGGTGGAGGAGGTGCTGGCCACCGTGGCCCAAGGCCGGGCCCGGATGGCCTTCCTCCTCAACCCCACCAAGATCGAGCAGGTGCAGCGGATCGCCCGGGAAGGGCTCATCATGCCCCGCAAATCCACCTACTTCTACCCCAAGGTGATGACCGGCCTCATCCTCAATCCCATCCACCCAGAAGAGCGCATCATCGTGCCCGGGGTGGAGGGGTGAGGGCCAGTGGGTTAAGCAGGCCGGCCGAACCGTTGAGTTCGCAGTTGCCTTCCTGTCTCCCGGGGGATAAAATGGGGCTGACCTGAAAATTTGTGAGGGGAGGGCCGGGGGACCTTGGACCCCCCGCCCTCCCCTCACACACCCCACCCCACCCCCCTTATCAGGGGTTGGGGGAGTGGGTCTGGGAGAGGGGGCAGGGGTCTGCGACCCCTGGTCCCCTCTCCCAGGATTACCAGAAAGGGGGTGAGTCCGGGTGTCTGCACCCAGCTTTCCCAGGAAGTCCTGAAGCCCGCTCCTGGTGAGGGCCTTGGCAAGGCCCGCCAACCGGCGTCGGTGCCAGTGGCCGGGAAGGGCATCCGGAGCAGGACACTCCTGTTATACCCCGCTTCGCTTCTGATTCCCCTTTTCCCGCCTTTTTTCGCCTCGCTGGGATTTTCCTGACACCGTCGCCGGCATTATCCAGGGTGGTGGCTGACTCCGGACGGGTGCGCCCTGTGGCGTGCCGTTGCGGAAGGCTCCTGCTGTGGCCTGGACCTGGTCCGCGGGGAGCGCGGTCACTTCCAGCTCAATCAAGGAGGGTAAGGCTTAATGACGACGGTGCGGGAATTCTTTGCCTCCCGGCTGGGCATCATCAGCGCGGGGGCCTTTATCGGCATCTTCGCCGCCCTGCTGCAGTATTGGGGCAATCCCGGCAACATGGGCATCTGTGTGGCCTGCATGGAGCGGGACATTGCCGGCGCGCTGGGCTTCCATGGGGCGGCGGTGGTGCAGTACGTGCGGCCTGAGATTCTGGGCTTTGTCCTGGGGGCCCTGGCGGGGGCCTATGCCTTCGGGGAGTTTCGCCCCCGGGCCGGTTCGGCCCCCATTGTGCGCTTTATTTTGGGCATGATCGCCATGATCGGCGGCCTGGTCTTTCTGGGCTGTCCCTGGCGGGCGTTGCTTCGGCTGGCCGGCGGTGATGGCAACGCCATCTTCGGGCTATTGGGTCTGGTCGCCGGCATCTGGATGGGCACCCTGTTCTTCAAAGGCGGCTACAACCTGGGGCGCAGCCAGCATACCTACCCCTCGGTGGGGTGGCTATTGCCCCTCCTGTTTTTCGGCCTGCTGATTCTGCGTCTGGTCTTCCCACCCCTGCCGGACAAGGAGCTGAGCGGCATCCTCTTCTATAGCCTGAAGGGGCCGGGGTCCCAGCGGGCGGCCCTGCCCCTGTCGTTGGGAGTGGGGCTGGCGGTGGGCTTCCTGGCCCAGCGCACCCGCTTCTGCACCATGGGCGCCATACGGGACCTCATCCTCTTTCGCCAGATCCATCTCTTCCTGGGGATCGCGGCCTTGCTGGTGGCCGCCTTCGCGGCCAACCTGGCCCTGGGGCAGTTCAAGCCCGGCTTCACCGGCCAGCCCGTGGCCCACACCATGTCCCTGTGGAACTTTGCCGGCATGGTGGTGGCGGGTCTGGCCTTCGCCCTGGCGGGGGGCTGTCCCGGGCGCCAGCTCTTCCTGGCCGGGGAAGGGGATGGGGACGCGGCGGTCTTTGTCCTGGGGATGATTGTGGGCGCGGCGGTGTCCCACAACTTCGGCCTGGCCAGCTCCCCCGCCGGCATCGGCCCCTATGGGATGCACGCCGTCATCATCAGCCTGCTGGTGCTGGTCTTCATCGGCTACACCATGCGCCAGAAGCTGTCCTGAAGGAGGACCTGACATGCGCGAGATGGTGGACGCCCGGGGGCTCTCCTGCCCCCAGCCGGTCCTGTTGACCGTGGAAAAGCTCAAATCCCTGAATCAGGGGGAGGTGGTGGTGCTGGTGGACACCGACACCTCCCGGGAGAATGTGCAGCGGGCCGCAGCCAGCCTCGGCTGGGAGGTGGCGGCGGTCTCGACCGAGGGCTCAGATTACCGCCTGACCCTGAAGAAGGGCTGAGGCGGGCCATGGCCTTCTGGACATTCTGGCGCCGCAAGGCCGAAGCGGCCTCGCCCTCGGCCCCGGTGGAGGACGGCCTCCTCGTCTTTGCCCACACCAGTGAGGTGATCCGGGCCGAGGCGGTGCTGCAGGAGGCGGGCATTACGGTGGCGGTCATGGGCCCGCCTCCGGAAATCCAAAGCGGCTGCGATCTGGTGATCCGGTTTCCGCTCATGCGGCAGCTGGAGATCCTGCGGCTGCTGGAGGAACGGGGCCTCGCGCCTTTGGAGGCGGTGCCGGTGCGCGGACCGCTCCTTAAGCCGGTGGACCTCTTCCAGGTGACGGACTTTGGCCGCTATCTCATGGTGAGGGCCGCCAACATGAAGCTCACGGTGGACAAGGAGACCCGGGAGATCGTCAACGTCTCCGGGGGCGGCTGCCCCGATGTCCCCTATCTGGCCGCCCGGCTGGTGGGGCGGCGCCTGGATGAGGCCCCTCGGCCTCGGGAGCTGGGCCATACCCTGTGCGGCTACGCCCTGGAGCTGGCCTTCACGAAGCTAAAGCGCCGATGCTCCTGGTGATCGGCACCCTGCCGGAGCCGGACCTGCCGGTGGTGGCCGGCCCCGTGGCCCTCACCCCCGGTGGCCTGGCCGTGGATCGGCACCTCTTCCCGGTGACCCGGGGCACCGCGGCGCTTTTGGCCGCGGCCGCCCGGGCTCTGGAGTTCCTGGGCCGGCCGCCGCCCGTGGCCTTCTTGGCGGGAGACATCGGCCTGGGGGAGGGGAGCCGCCGGCTATATGAATATGCCGCCAACCATCTGGGGGAGCGGCCCTGGACGGCGGTGGCGGGCCATTACATCCTCCCCCTGGTGGACGGCCACAGCCGGGTGCTCATGGCCTGGGAGGAACTCTCCCCCCGGCCCAGGCTCATCGCCGATGCCGGCTTCATGTATGTGGCCAAGATGAGCGGCTATGCCCCGGCCTACGATCTCTTCACCCCCGACGCCGGGGAGCTGGCCTTTCTGGCGGATGAGCAGGCTCCGCACCCCTTCTACACCCGGGGTTTCATCCTCAAGGAGGAAGAGCGGGTGCCGGAGCTCATTGAACGGGCCTATGCCCACGACAACGCTCCCCGGTGCCTCTTGGTGAAGGGGCAGACGGACTATGTGGCCTGCCGGGAGGGCATCCTGGCCACGGTGGCCGAGCCCACGGTGCCGGCCCTGGAGGCCATGGGCGGCACCGGCGACACCCTCACCGGACTGGCCGCCGCCCTCGTGAGCGCCGGCTGGGAGGTCTGCGAGGCGGCGCACCTGGCAGCCTGCCTCAACCGCCTGGCAGGCGCCTTGGCCCGGCCCACCCCGGCCAGCCAGGTGATGGAGCTCATCGCCCACATCCCCGCCGCCTTGGCGGAAACACTGCAACCCTGATATATGGTGGGAGGGGGCCAGGGGCCAAAGACCCCTGCCCCCTCTCCCTAAGCCCTTTCCCCAACCCCATAATGGAGGTGAGGAGGGGAGCCTGAGGGGAGGGGGGCCATTGGTCCCCCCTCCTCTCAGAAAATCCAAATGGCACTGAAGGGGTGCTGAGGATGACCACTGAACCCCTGACCCCGGACCTCACCCTGCTGGAGGTCCTGAGCCGCTGGCGCCAGACCGAGGCGGTGTTCCGCCGCTTGGAGGAGGAGGCCGGGGTGTGCCTCCTGTGTCATGCCCTGTTTGACACCCTGGCGGAGGCTGCGGAAAAGTACAAGTTGGACCTGGAAAGGCTGCTGACGGAGCTGCAGGCGGTGGCGGAGGCCACTGAGAAGGAAGAAGAAAAATAATGGGAGAGGGGACCAGGGGTCACAGACCCCTGCCCCCTCTCCCTAAGCCCTCTCCCCCAACCCCATAAAGGGGGTTGGGAGGGGAGCCTGAGGGGAGGGCGGGGGAGCCACCGCTCCCCCGGCCCTCCCCTCAATCGTCTCAGGCGGTCTTGATCTCGATGGCCTTGGGTTTGACCTCTTCCTTTTTCGGGCAGGTGATGGTCAGGACGCCGTCCTTGTAAGTGGCCTCGATCTTGTCCGGGTCCACCGGTGCCGGCAGGCGGATGCCCCGGGAGAAGGAGCCGTAGCTGCGCTCCACCAGGTGGTAACTTTCGCCCTTCTCCTCCTTTTCCGCCTTCTTTTCGCCTTTGATGGTGAGGAGGTCGCCCACCAGGGAGATGTCAATGTCCTTGACGTCGATGCCGGGGACCTCCGCTTTGATGGTGATCTTGTCGGCGGTCTCGGAGACATCCACCGCCGGGGCCCACACCTGCTCGAAGGGTTCCAAAGCCCGCCGGCTGGGGCCAAAGAAGTCCTCCCACAGACGGTCCATCTCCCGGCGCAGCCGGGCCACTTCCCTAAAGGGGCGCCATTCCATGATATCGGCCATGACTTTCACCTCCTCCACGTCGTTTAATTTTTCACAAATCTGTTAATTCTGCGCCAGTGGCCTGTCAAGGGTCGGGGGAAACTTTTCCTTGCTTTTCTGGGGTGGCTGATGGTAGAACAGAGGCACCCGAAGGTGCCCCATGAGTCGCCAGAGGACATGTTTTTGGAGCCCCCGCCTTCCTGCATCCAGGGAGGCTTTTTTTTGCCGGGATTGTAAGGTGAGGCGCTTATGCGACTGAAGCGCAAGGACCTGGTGGGCCTCGCTGACCTGGCCCCCGAGGAGATCACCCTGATTCTGGACACCGCCGCCTCCCTGAAGGAGATCTCGGCCAGGCCCATTAAAAAGGTGCCGACGCTTCGGGGCAAAACGGTGGTGACGCTCTTTTATGAGCCCTCCACCCGGACCCGCATGTCCTTTGAGATTGCCGCCAAGCGCCTGTCCGCCGACACGGTGAATCTCACCGTGGCGGCCTCCAGCGCCGTCAAGGGGGAGACTTTGGCGGACACCGCCGCCAATCTGGAGGCCATGGCCCCGGATCTCCTCATCATCCGGCACCAGGCCTCAGGCGCCCCCCACTTCCTGGCCCGGCGCCTGGCCTGCGGCGTGATCAACGCCGGCGACGGCACCCACGAGCATCCCACCCAGGCCCTCCTGGATATGCTCACGGTGAGGGAGGCCAAAGGCACGCTTTCCGGCCTCAAGGTGGCCATTGTGGGGGATATCCTCCATTCCCGGGTGGCCCGTTCCAATGTGCACGGCTTCCTCAAGATGGGCTCCGAGGTCTGGCTGGCGGGCCCGGCCACCATGCTGCCGGCGGGTTTGGCGGCCCTGGGCGCCCGGCTCACCACCTCCATGCGGGAGGCCCTCAGCGGGGCCGATGTGGTGATGATGCTGAGGCTGCAGCTGGAGCGCATGGGGCAGCATTTCTTCTCCACCCTGAGGGAGTACAGCCGCACCTACGGCCTCAACCCCGAGACCCTGGCCTGGGCCAAGGAGGATGCCATCGTCATGCATCCGGGACCCTTGAACCGGGGGGTGGAGATCGACCCGGCGGTGGCGGACGGCCCCCGGGCGGTGATCCTGGAGCAGGTGGCCAACGGCGTGGCGGTGCGCATGGCGGTGCTCCTGCTTTTGAGCGGCGGGGAATGAAGCCGGCCGAAGCAGGCGGGAAGCGGCCTGGGATGTGACCACGGCCCGAGGTCCCTCCTCTTGGGCAGAGGCGCCGGGCAGAGCCTGATGGAACCCGCTCCCTTAGACAATCTGGACAACAGCCATAGGGGTTTTCTCATATGAGTCTCCTCATTGCCGGCGGGGTGGTGGTGGATCCGGCCCAGGGGTTGGAGGAGCCCCGGGACCTGCTCCTGGAGCATGGCCGGGTGGCGGCCCTGGAGCCGCCGGGGGTCATCCCCCGGGAGGGCCGCCGGGTCATCGACGCCACCGGGCTTTTCGTCTGCCCCGGGCTCATCGACATGCATGTGCACCTGAGGGAGCCCGGGGAGGAGTACAAGGAGACCATCGCCAGCGGCACCCTGGCCGCGGCCCGGGGGGGCTTCACCGGGGTGGCCTGCATGCCCAACACCCGGCCGGTGAACGACCAGGCGACGGTGACCCGCTTCATCCTGGAGCAGGCGGCGAAATCCGGCCGCGCCCGGGTCTATCCGGTGGGGGCCATTACCCTGGGCTCCAAAGGCGAGGCCCTGTGCGAGTACGGCGAGCTCAAGGCCGCAGGCTGCGTGGCCCTCTCCGATGACGGCCGGCCGGTGATGAACTCCCTGGTGATGCGCCGGGCCCTGGAGTATGCCCGCACCTTTGACCTGCCGGTCATCTCCCATGCCGAGGACCTGGAGCTGAGGGCCGACGGGGTGATGCACGAAGGCGAGGTGGCCCACCGCCTGGGGCTGAAGGGCATTCCCGCCGCCGCCGAGGAGGTCATGGTCTACCGGGACATCCGCCTGGCACGGCTGGCCGGGGCCCGCCTGCACCTGGCGCATTTAAGCACCGCCGGCAGCGCGGCCATCGTGCGGGAGGCCAAGATGGCCGGGCTGGCCGTCACCTGCGAGACCGCGCCCCATTATTTCACCCTCACCGACGAGGCGGTGGCCGGCCAGGGCCCGGAGGCTCTGGTGCGCCCCGTCTTTGACACCCACGCCAAGGTGAACCCGCCCTTACGGAGCCGCTTTGACCGGGAGGCTATCCTCGCCGGGCTGGCCGACGGCACCATTGACGTCATCGCCTCGGACCACGCCCCCCACAGCGTGCTGGAGAAGGACGTGGAGTTCAATGCCGCGGCCTTCGGCCTCATCGGCCTGGAGACCTCCCTGGGCCTGAGCCTGAGGCTGGTGCATGAGGGAGTGATTTCCTTAAGCCGCCTGGTGGCCCTCATGTCCACCAATCCGGCCCGCATCCTGGGCCTGCCGGGGGGCACTCTGGCCGTGGGCGCGCCCGGGGACGTGACGATCATTGACCTCTACCGCCCCTGGACGGTGGACGTGAATCTCTTCGCCTCCAAATCCCGCAACTGCCCCTTCCACGGCTGGCTCCTCAAAGGCAAGGCGGTGACGACCATCCTGGGGGGCGAGGTGGTGTGGCAGGAGGAGTGAGGCGGTAATCGCTCCCATGAAGGGGGTTGGGAGGGGTGTCTGAGGGGAGGCGGGGGAGCCACCGCTCCCCCGGCCTCCCCTCAGAAATATTCCTTTGGAGAACATATAGGTGAACTATGCCGAGTACCGTGTATTTCATGGATCTGAGGGCCTCCCTGAAGGAGACCAATTTTCAGAAGTTCGGCAAGCTGCTCAAGGCCCTGGAGGTCAAGCGCATCATCCAGCGCAAGAAGAAGCGGCCCTTGATTGCGGTGAAGCTCCACTTCGGCGAGAAGGGCAACACCAGCTACATCCGCCCCAATTTCGTGCGCCTGGTGGTGGATGAGCTGTGGGCCGGCGGCGCCAACCCCTTCCTCACCGACTCCAACACCTTATACATCGGCACCCGCCTGGAGGCGGTGAGCCACCTCACCACCGCCATCGAAAACGGCTTTGCCTATGCCGTCACCCGGGCCCCCATCATCATCGCCGACGGGCTCACCGGCAAATCCGAGGTGGAGGTGGAGATCAACCAGGAGCAGTTCCGCACCGTGTTCATCGCCGAGGCCATCCATGAAGCCGAGGGCCTGGTGGCATTGAGCCACTTCAAGCTGCATGAGATGGCGGGCTTCGGGGGGGCGCTCAAGAACCTGGCCATGGGCGGCGCCTCCCGCAAGGGCAAGCTGGCTCAGCACAGCAACATCGCCCCGGTGGTGACGGAGAAGAAATGCACCGGCTGCGGGGAATGTGTGGTCCACTGCGCCGCCGAGGCCATACATATCAACCCGGAGACGGAAAAGGCGGTCATTGATCCGGCCAAGTGCGTGGGCTGCGCCGAGTGCATTTCGGTCTGCCCCTACGGCAACATCCAGATCCAGTGGAACGAAGCCATCCCGGTGTTCCTGAAGAAGCTGGTGGAGTATGCCTACGGGGTGCTCCTGAACAAAAAAGACCGGGCCCTGTTCATCAACTTCATCACCCAGGTCTCCCCGGCCTGCGACTGCTACGGCTTCAACGACTTCCCGGTGGTGAGCGACATCGGCATTCTGGCCTCCCATGACCCGGTGGCCATCGACCAGGCCAGCGCCGATCTGGTCATCCAGGCGCCGGGGCTGCCGGGCGGCCAGCTCAAGGACCTGAGCCCCGGGAGCGACAAATTCCGGGACATCTACCCCCAGATCGACTGGCCCCTGCAACTGGAATACGCCGAAAAATTGGGCCTGGGCACCCGGGAGTACGAATTGGTGAAGGTGTGAATTGGGGGAGGGGGCTAAGGGCCACAGGCCCTTACCCCCTCCCCCAAGCCCCCACCCCCAATCCCATATGGGGTTGGGAGGGGGGCGTGGGGGGAGGGCAGGGGACGGTGTTCCCTGGCCCTCCCCCCACCCCAAGGAGGATTCCATGCAGCCCATCGGGCCGCTGATGGCGGAGCATCGGTTGATTGAGCGCCTGGTGCAGCTTCTGGCCCAGGAGCTGGAACGCCTGAAGAGCAATGTGGCGGTGGACCCGGAATTCGCCTTTGTGGACCCGGTCTTCATTGACATGGCGGTGGATTTTTTCCGCACCTATGCCGACCGCTGCCATCACGGCAAGGAGGAGGACCTCCTCTTTGCCGAGCTGGCGAAAAAGGCGCTCACTCCGGAGCATCGCCGCCTGTTGGAGGAGCTCACCCAGGAGCATGTCCGGGCCCGGGAGCTCACTCGGGGGCTCCTGGAGGCCAAAAAAGCCCACCTGCGCCAGGAGCCCGGCGCCCTGGAGCGGATTCTGGAGCACCTGGAGGCCCTGGTGGCGCTCTATCCCCGGCACATCACCGCCGAGGACCGGGACTTTTTTCCGGCGGCCATGGAGTATTTCAGCCCGGCGGAGAAGGAGTCGCTGCTCTCCCGCATGGCGGAGTTCGACCGGCAATTGATCCATGAAAAATACCGGGGCATTGTTGAGGCCTATGAAAGCCGCCGGGCCTGCCAGCTCTGAGAGCCGGCCTTGACAAGAATGCCCGGGATGGTGAGCATAATTTCAAAGTCCATCACGGATCCGGGGGAAAGTCCATGAACGAGGAGCTCAAGACCCTCATCGAGCAGGCCATCGCCCAGGAGGAGCTGTCCCACGATTTCTACCGGCGCATGGCTGAGCTGGTCACCCACCAGGACACCAAGGACACCTTCCTCTATCTGGCCAAAGAGGAGATCGAGCACAAGCACTTCCTGGAGCAGTGCCTCACCCCCCAGGGCTGTCCTTTGGCCGGTCATCCCCAGGACACCAAGCTGGCGGAATACATGCAGGCCCCGCTGATCACCCCGGAGATGACCCCCAAGGAGGCCCTGCTGGTGGCCATGAAGCGGGAGGAGGCCTCCTACAACTTCTACCGGCACCTGGCCAGCCTGCAGCCGCCGGGGGAGGCCAAGGCCTTCTTGGAGAAAATGGCCCAGGTGGAGCTGGGGCACAAGGAGAAGGTGGAATACCTTTACGACAACGTCGCCTTCCCTGAGGTCTGGTAGCCGCGGGGGATGGGGCGGGGCTTTTTCATCGTCCTGGAGGGGATAGACGGCAGCGGCAAAACCACCCAGGCTTGGTTGCTGGCGGAGGCCCTGCGTCTCAAGGGCTATGAGGTGGTCCTGACCCGGGAGCCCTCCGACGGCCCCTTGGGGAGGTGGCTCCGGCGCTATCTGGCGGCCAGCCCGCGGCGCCTGAGCCCGGAGCTGGAGCTGGCCTGGTTCCTGGCAGACCGCTGCGAACATGTGGCAAACCTCATCCGGCCCGCCCTGGAGCAGGGGAAGATCGTCATCAGTGACCGCTATTATTACTCCTCCGCCGCCTACCAGGGGGCCCGGGGGCTGGATCCCGAGGCTATCATCGTTCTCAACGAAGCCTTCGCCCCTCGGCCGGACCTGGTCTTTCTTCTGGAGCTGCCGGTGGCCGAGGCTTTGAGGAGACGGCAGCAGTCGGCAGGCGTGCGCCAGCTCAGTGAGGCCCGGGAGTATCTGGAGCGGGTGCAGGCTTGCTACGAGCGATTTCAGGGGCCGCACTTGGTCCGCCTTAATGCCGCCCTGCCCCTGCAAGTGCTGCATTGCCACGTGATGTCCCTTAGCCTGACGGCTCTGGAGCGGGCCGGGGTCTCCCCTGTGGCTGGGACTTGGGAGGAATCCCCATGAGCATGTGGTTTTTCGATGACTTTCCGGACCTGGCGGATTACCAGGCCCTGCGCAAAGAGATGCGGGCCCTGGAGCGGGAATACCTGGAGGTGCGCCAGCTTTTGGCCCAGGCGGAGGAGGACCTGCGGGAGAAGCCTGGCGATGTCTATCTCACCGCCCGGGTGGCTTACTATGCCAAGCGCCGGAGGGGTCTGGAGGCCCTGGCGCCACGCCTGGCGGACGAGTATCCCCTGGAGGTGGCGCTGTTTCTGCCGCCCCACGGCTGAGGGCCGGCACCGGAGCAAGGCCAGGAGAAAGAGGGCCATAAAGCTGAGGAGCGGGAGTCGTTGGCTTCTTATAGATTTCCTGGGTCAGAGGCCTGCACCTCCGGATTTCCCCACCTGAGCGGTAACCGGGTTAGGGGAAAGGGCGTGGAGAGGTGTAGGGTCTTTGGCCCTACCCCCTAATTCGCCAGCCATCCCATCACTCCCGAGGCAACCGGACTTGGCCGGATCTCCCCGCGTCCCCGGGCGAGGCCCAGATGAAATTCGTGGCCCGCCTTGACAAGGCCGGGCCTTGAGGTTAGAAATTAACGGTACGGGCCGTTAACTCAGCTGGTAGAGTATCTGCCTTTTAAGCAGAGAGTCGTTGGTTCGAATCCAACACGGCCCACCACCGCCGGGTTGGGGGGCAAGGAGAGACCCCTGAGAGGCCACGCACCGAATGACCTGCCGGGGTAAGACACCCCGGGCAGCGGGCGACAAAGCGCCTGGCGGCAGCACGTCCGACACACCCACGCGTCCCCATCGTCTAGCCTGGTCCAGGACACCGGCCTTTCACGCCGGCAACCGGGGTTCAAATCCCCGTGGGGACGCCATTAATTTCAGGGGCTTAGAAAGCTCTTTCCACTTTATTCCTTTTTTTCCAACCCTATTTCCAACCTGAATTTATTTTCCTCCAGGAAAGGCTGCGGCAGAGCAAGTCGGCAGGGCCAAGGCCTGGCCTATTTCTCGCCAAGGCCAGGTGCATCAAAAAGGCCATGGAAAGGGGCGGGAATTCCCCCTGGGTCCGGGCGGAGATGTGGCACACTCTTCTAAGGGACACCTCTCAATCATGTAGAGGCAATGATCCTGCCCCTGGGGGTTTTCTTGCCTGAGGGGCATGAAGGCGGGGTTCCTTGGCGGCATCGTTTTCCAACCCATGAAAGCGGTCAGGGATGCCGGGTCTCGGAAAGCGGCAGCAAATTTCGTCTCCTCCTGCCTCCTAAAACCGGGGTCAGAGGTTCAAGGATGCCCTCGAAATTCAACTTCCTCCCTAAAATCGAAAGGATAAATGCTCATGTAACCGCCCACATCGTCCACATCGTCCAGGCCCGCATGAATGAGGACTTTCCGGGCGGACGGTCTGAGATCAGGGATCGCCCAGCCACCCGTCTATAGTCCGAGCTTCGAGTGCAAGGAAAGGGTGGATTGTCTATATGTGTTTAAGCAATCCTGCGAGGCACCTCCCCCGCACCCCTGCTTACGGTCTTCCTTTGAGGGTCGGTAAGAAGTCTGAGTTTGACCTGCCCGCTCAACTTCAGACCCAATTCAAGATCGCCTATTTTCCAATTGAGGGCCGCGAAAAAGCAAAACCGGGGGATGGCACCCCTCCCCCCGGGTTAATTATGACGGGTAGGGAAATTTTGCAAAATTCGTTTTTCCGGGGGAAAGGGGCGGAGGGAACCAGGGGATTCTTGGTGCCCGGTGGGCTAGGCATCCATTTGCCACCTCGGAGGAATTTCACAGGCTGGGTAGGTGCCATGGCCCTGGGTTCCCTATGGGCCAAGTTTCCCTTACAGGCAGGGGGCAGGGCGCTTCATGGAGCGCCACCTCGGCGGAGTTTTCCTCCCAGACAGGGGTGAGGGGCTCTCCGTCCCCACTATCACCACCGCGATCAGAGTTCTTTTCCTGATTGACTTTAGTGGGACCTCGGAGCCTCCAATGAGGGTTCGGATAAATCCTCCCCGCCAGCCAAGCTCTCCTTGAAGGCAAGAGAATGACCGTGGGTATGGCCTATGGGGGGAACAGGATGATGGGCTTCTCCCCCTCATTTCCCCGCCCATTCCCTCCACCTAGGCCGTGTCCCAGACATCCAGGAGAGGGGGGCTTGGGAGAAGTCCCCCCCTCTCGACTCTGCCCTTATATTCGGGCAAGAGTTCCCGGAGAACATCAGCTTCCAGGCCACCTGCCGGAGAATGCCCGGTCCTCTGACAAATCATCGGTCCGACGGTTTCCGGTTGCACGGTATGATGAACCAAGATGCCATTTTATGCTTGACAATATGACAGTAGATGCTATATTATGAGCAATCATGGCCGAAAGGGAATACAGCATCGGGGAGCTGGCCGCGCAGGCCAAGGTGAGCCGACGCACGGTGAGGTTCTATGTGGCCCTGGGGCTCATCTCGCCGCCCACCGGGCGGGGCCGGGGCCGCCATTACACCGACCGGCATCTGGAGGAGATCCTGGCCATCCGCACCCTGCAGGATAGGGGGTTATCCTTGGCGGAGATCCAGGCCCGCAAAGAGACCGAGGGCCTGACGGCCCTCCTGGCCGCCACCGGCCCGCCGGAGTTGCGCCCCGAGCTCTTTACCAAGATCGGGCTTGCCCCCGGGGTGTGGCTGGAGTTTTGCCATGAGACCGCGGCCTTGACGCCGGGGGAGATGCTGGAGCTTGCCCGCCGCTGTCGGGAGATCATCACCAGCCAGGGGAGGAAATAGCCTATGGGAGAGATGGCTGCTGCCGGTTTGGCCACCGCCGCCGGGGAACCGGTGCCGCTTCGGGGGGTCGCCATTCATGTGGCCGGACGGGGGCCCGCCGCCCGAGTCACCGTGGCGCAAAGCTACGTGAACGACGAGGCCCAACCCGTGGAAGCGGTCTATACCTTCCCGCTGCCGGAGGAGGCGGCGGTGGCCGGTTTTCAGGTGGAGATCCACGGCCAGGTGCTTACGGGCCGGGTGGAGGAGCGGGAAAAATGTGTGGAGGACTATGACGCCGCCCTCTCCCGGGGAGCCGGGGCCTTCATGCTGGACCAGGACCGCCCCAATGTCTTCACCGCCTACGTGGGGAACCTGAAGCCCCAGGAGGAGGTGGTGCTGCGCCTCACTTATGTCACGCCCCTGACCTGGGGGCCGGAGGGCCTGCGGGTGGCGGTCCCTACGGTGGTCTCGCCCCGCTATCTCCCCCCCGAGCACGTGCGCACCCTGGACCCGGCGGAGCTCTTCCACCTCACCCCACCGGCGGTGCTGGGGCCTTTGCCCTATGGCTTCACCCTCACCCTGGATCTCACCCTCCCCGGCCGGGTGGCGGCGGTAGAGTGCCCCTCCCACCCCTTCCGCTTTGAGCTGGCCGACGGTCACCTGAAAGGCGCGGTGGCCGGGGTGGCCCGCATGGACCAGGATTTTGTCCTGCAGGTGCGGGTGGAGGGCGGCCACGAGCCCTTTTGCCTGGCGGCCCGGGAGCCCGACGGCGCCACGGTGCTTATGGTGGGGCTCAACCCGGAGTTTCCGAAGTCCAACCCCCGGTCACCTCTGGAGGTCATCTTCCTGGTGGACTGCTCCGGCTCCATGGCGGGGGAAAGCGCCGCCCAGGCCCGCAACGCCCTAGACCTGTGCCTTCGGGCCCTGGAGCTGGGCGACACCTTTAACATCATTGCCTTCGGTTCAGATTATCAGGCGCTCTTTCCTGAGGCCCGGCCCTTTGGCGAAGACACCCTGGCCCAGGCGAACCGCCTGGTGCCCACCCTGGACGGCCACCTGGGCGGGACGGAAGTCTTGGCCCCGCTCCAGGCCGTGCTGGCGCAGCCGCCCGCGCCCGGGCGCCTGCGGGAGATCATTCTCCTTACCGACGGCCAGGTGGGCAACGAGGCGGAGATCCTGACCCTGGCCAAGCGGCACCGGGGGCAGGCGGCCATCTACCCCGTGGGCCTGGGCCGGGGTCCCAACGCCCACTTCATCCGCTCCCTGGCCCGGGTCTCCGGCGGGGTGGCCACCCTGGTGCATCCCGGGGAGCGCCTGGAGCCAGTGATGGTGCGCCTGCTGGAAAAGCTCGCCACCCCGGCCCTCAACCCCGTGGAGGTGGACTGGGACGGCCTGACCCCGGAACTCCAGACCCCGCAGAACCTGCCGCCCCTCCATCAGGGGGAGCCGCTCCTGGTCCTGGCGCGCTTTGCCGGCCCCGCCCCCGGGCGGGTCACGGTCCGGGCGGGAGGCCACACCTGGGAGCTGATGCCTGCTGCCGCCGGGGAGGATGACGTTTTGTCCCTGCTCCTGGCCCGGGAGGCCCTCCGGGAGCTGGAGGACCGCCTCCTGGGCGGCCGCTGGGCCTTGTCTCCCCAAGAGGAACGGGAGCTCAAGGCGCAGATCCTCTCCTTGTCCCGGCGCTATGGCCTCCTCTCCTCCCTTACCAGCTTCCTGGTGGTGGCCGAGCGCCCCGGCGAGGAGGCGGGCGACATCGTCATGAGGCGCATCCCGGTGGCCCTGACCCAGGGCTGGGGCGGCCGGGAGTGGGTAAGCAGATCCACCGTCAAGAAGCCTCGCATAGTTTATTGCAAGTTATTAGACGTTTCCGAAAAACCTTCAGCTTTTTATGAGTTCTCCCACATCCCGGTGAGAGAGAAAAAATTACCTACCGGGGTGGATCAGGACGAACAGGACTTCCGGTGCCTCATCCGGGCCCAGCGGGTCTCCGGCTTCTGGCAATTGCCCCCGTGGCTGGCCCAGCTGGCCGGCATCAGCATCAATAAGGTGCGGAAACTGGCCCGCCAGCTTCCCCTGCCCCGGGAAGAGGCGGAGCAGCTGCTGGCCACCCTCCTGGCCTGGTATCTCCTGCACACCCGCTTTCAGAAGTGGCAGGCGGAATGGGCCTTGGTGGCCGCCAAGGCGGAACGCTGGCTTGAAAGGCACAATCTCACGCCGCCTCCCCCGGGCTCCGAGGTCCTCCCCTGGCTTATAGAGGCCCTAGCAGGCTTGCTTTCCTTTTCAGTTCAGTAAACCGGCGGGGAGGACGGCACGCATGGGAAACTCGATAAAAGAAAAAATTGAGATGGTTTTGGAAAAACGAGCCCAGGTCTACCGGGTTGACCCGGACCGCATTGTCCAGGATGCCCGAGGGGCGCGACGGGCCGCCCAGGACTACCGGGGCCGCTGGCTGCTGGAACTCCTCCAGAACTGCGAGGACGCCCAGAGCCCCCTGGTGCGCCTGGTGGCCCGCAATAACACCATTTATGTGGCGGACCGGGGCACAGGATTTGTTGCCACCGCCGTGGAGGCCATCAGCGGCTCCGATTTTTCTGATAAACCTGAAGGCACTATTGGCCGCAAAGGGGTGGGCTTCAAGGCAGTATTCGAAATCACCGACAACCCTCAGATTTTTTCGAAAAATAACGACGGGTTGGAGTTCAATCCCCAAAAGGCGAGGGAATGGCTGGAGGCCAGAGATTTTCCTGCCAACGAGGAAATTCCCTTTCAGTGGCTCCCTTTCTCCCTGCACCGGGGCCAGGCTGCGGCGCAGGATCCGGTCCTCTCCCGCCTGCACGGCTTTGCCACGGTCATCAAACTGCCGCTGACACCGGCGCTGAGGGCAGAGGAGGAACTGGCCGACGCCTTGCAAGAACTCAAGCCGGAAAATTTCCTGCCTTTTACCCATTTCCGGGTGCTGCAGGTATTCCTGGAAGACCAGAAATGGATCTGGAGTTGGCGCAAAATCCAGGAGAAGGGAAAAGAGGAGACACTTTGCCGCATCAAGATTTATGAGACAGGCCAGCTCACGGAGCAGAACTGGCGGGTTTTGCGACGGGAACTTGAGACTCCCAATCACCTGCTGCAGCATCTCAGTCCCCAGGACCGGAAACATGCTAAGAAAGTCACTTGGCTGGTGGCCGCGCCTGTGGAGGAAAGTCTGGTGGGGCCCACAGAGGAATATCTGCCAATTCAGGTGTTCTATCCCACCGAGGTGCCTTCCCCGGTGCCTCTTCTCTTGCACGGCGAATTTCTGGTGAATACCGAGCGCACCGCCATCATCCCCGATCACCCTTTCAATGACTGGGTGGCGACGGAACTGGCCGGTCTGGTAGTGGAATTTGTCCAGGAGTGCTATCACCCGGAGGCGCCGGCGACCTTCCTGCAGCTTCTGAGGCCATACGAGCACCTCACCGCCCATGACTACACCCGAAAACTCTGGCATGGCATTACCACGGCAGCAAAAGAACAATTGAGACTCCCCGATCTTGAGGCTGTTCCCCGTCTGCATTGCAAGGAAGCCCTAGTCTCCCCGGCCTCGGAGCTCGCCCACGAGCTTCTCTCCCATACTGACCTCCGGTCCCGGTTGGTGCACCGGGAAGTCAGCCGGGATAAGGAAGTAGTGGAGAAGGTCCTGAAGCCCTTGGGTGTGGAAGTATGGGGATCAGAGAATCTCCTCCGGTGGCTCCATGAGAACGGAAGAGATTACGGAAGCGACCCGGAGTGGCTCTGGCTGGCCTGGCAGTGGCTGGCGGAGTGGGTAGGCGAAACAAAGAAATGGTCAGAAGAAAGGAAGGACCGGGTGCAGCGGGTCAGATCCCTGGCCCTGCTGCCAGTGAACGGGAATCTCAAAAGTGTTGCGGAGTTGGAAGACCGGTTCATCACCTGGAAAGATGAAGAAACTCCGGAATTGCCTGACTGGCTGCCCCTGGCCTTCCTGGATTCCTGGTTTGCCGACAGAATCAAAGAAATTATTAAGGAGAAAGAGAACCAACTCATGGAGTTGTTGGGTCTCAGCGGCAGTGGTGACACCCACCTGGGGATCAGGAGACCCAACAGAGATCTATGGCGCCAGGCCCTGGAGCAGGCCATTGAGGATTTTTGGCAGAAACCACGGGGGAAGAAAAAGAGATTTCTCGAGTTTCTCCTGGCCTCCGGGTGGCATGAGGCCTTTGAGGCCACAGACCGACTAAAACGCTGTCCCATCCCAGTGGTGCGGGGAGGGAAACCGGAATTTGAAGAGGCCGGGAAGGCTTATTTCTCCTCCTCCTGGGGTGGCGGGGAGCTCCTGGAGCAACTGTGGGGCGATGATCCCCGCATCCCCTGGGCCCAGCCTTTTGCTAACCTTGACCGGGAAAAGCAACGAGAGGTCTACCGGTGGTTGGGGGTCAATTTTTTTCCACAATTAGGTGATGAAGAGGAGTATAAAATAGAAATTCTTAAAAATATAAATGGGAAATATCATGATTATGTTTATAAGGAGACCGAATGGGAAAGAAAATATATAAATATTAGATTTATAGAATTTATTAATTTTTCGCAACAAGATTATAACAATTCGAAAATATTGCTTATTTTACTTGCAAAATATTGGGATAATTATTATAAAAGGTACGCATACACGAGGGCCTATTATCTACCTTATAGATGTTGGAAATCTCGATCGGCTGAGGTGGACAATTTCTGGTGGTTTCAGGTAAAAAATGAACTCCGGGTTCCGGTCACCCACCCCAAGTTTGCTGGAACACCCCTCAGCCAATGCTGGCTTCCTGATGCGCAAGCCCAGAAAAATTTGGGGCAATTCCTTCCCATAATTGATCTCGAGGCTTTTCCGGAAGAATATCGGCAAGAGGTGGCTGAGTGGCTCCGATATGAGCTGAGACTCAGGGAGCGTCTGGACCAAGTGAAGCTGGAGGAATGGCAGGAAATCCTCCAGACCTTGCCAGAGAGATATCCTCCCGACCGATGCGCGAAGTATGCTGGAGCTAGAAATGCCGTGGGCGCCATTTACCGGACCTTTCTGGAATCAAGCCATGATCCTGCGAATCTGAGGGAAGTGGCCTGGCTGAGCCGCAAAGGGGAGCAATGGGATTACCGTGAGAACTGCTGGCTCGATGACGACGAAGATGTCGCCCAGGCCTTCTCCCAGGATATCTGGCTGCTGCTCCATCCGGGCAGCGATCAGGAGGCCAGGGCCGCCAAGCTTCCGGGGGTGAAACGCCTATCCAGGCATTCTCACATCGAGGTTCTGCCCGGAGGCGAAATTGAGGCAGAGTCCCAGGAAATCAGTCAAAGACTTCACGAAGTCCTCCCTTTTATCTACGTATGGCTGCGGGACCAAGGAAAAATAGACGAAAAAGAGAGGGAAAAACTGCGGACTTTGACTGTTAAGGTAGTGGACTCCCTCAAACTCATGGTTGCTCTTAATGGCGTAGGCGAGCGAACCATCTCCAAGAGTTGGGCCCTGGATAAGAATCTCATCTTCCTTTCCGTAGAGAGCCTCCGGAACCGGAGCTGGCAGTCAGACCTTTCCCAAGGATTGGCTAACTTTTTGCGGCGCAAGGCGGAGCAGGAATTTTATGAGATTCTCCTCCGCTGTGAAAATGAGGAGGAACGCCGGGCAAAATTACGCCAAAAAGGAGTTCGAGATGAAGGTATTGGAATGTTTCTGGAGGAATATTATGGGACCGCCCTTCCTCCGTCAGAACCCCCTTCGGAGCCCAGGAGTTCCGGGACCTCTACCAGCATAATTCTCGAGAGAATATCGCCTGCAGAGAAAACGGGGGCCGGGCCATCTCAAGAACCGGTAGTGGAATCACCACCCAAACAAGAGACCTCTCCCCAGGTCAGTCTCGTTGATCCTAAAAAAATTTCATGGCAGCAAATCAAATCAACGGGAACTACTACTACCATAGAAACAGATGATTCTTTTAAGTATGCTCCAACTTCGCCAAATAGCGAGACCTTTAGCGGAACGTCCTCACTCTCTCAGGAAGAACGGAGGAGAATCGAGAAAGTTTCCCGGCAGGTCTGCCGAAAAAGACTGGAGGAAGAGGGCTATGTGGTGGAGGAGATGCCGGAGGACCACCCCGGCTTTGATCTGAAGGCTTCCAAAGACGGGCGGACCAAACTCATTGAAGTGAAAGGACATGCAGGCTCTGCGGCTAAGGTGGAGATCTCCATCAGGCAGATAATGGCTTACTTGAAGCCAGAAACACACGGCGGCGACTCTTGGGAACTATGGAATGTGGAACATCTCAGGGTAAATGGCAGGCCCCCGGAGATTCAAATATTCACCACACTGAACCTTGACCAACTTGAAGCGAAATCTTTTTATGTGGATATAAGGGAACAACGGCCTGCAGAAGTCTGGAGGGGGATTATGGGGGACCAGCTGGAGAATTGATTTTGACCTAATAGTTTATTATAGCGGGTTAGATTTTTGATGCATCATCTTATCTGGGCGAAAAGACGAAAACTGCCACCTGGAGAGGAACCATCCTCCTCTTATCATCCCTTTATTTGCCATTGCATTGATGTGGGTGCGGTTGCCGAGCTTTTATGGAAAGAGGTCCTAAAGCCGCATTTTAGGGAGGAGATGAGCCGAGAATTGGGGCTTGAGTCGGATTTGGCCGGGAAATGCCTGGCCTATCTGGCCGGCCTGCACGATCTCGGGAAAGCCACACCGGTTTTCCAGGGGCAATGGGAGGAAGCCAGGCAGTGGCTAGAGGCGGCAAGGCTCAGTTGTCCTCTGCCCTTTTCGCAAGTTCATCATGGTATTCTGACAACCTGTCTCCTTGAAGAGCTGTTTCCCAGCCATCTCCCCTCCTTCCCTTCGCCTGTTATCAGACAGCTGGCTTTTATTTTGGGAGGTCATCACGGAATATTTCCGCGGCAAACTGATGTGAACCATGTTACCACCAAGATAAAGGGAGGAAAAAGGTGGGAAGAATTGCGGGCAGGGTTAGTCAAAAGGTTTACCGAGTTGTGGGATGTCGGCAACCTGCCTTTGCCTCGAACTTCTAATATTTCTTGGGCTTGCCTCCTGAAGCTGGCCGGATGGGTGAGCGTGGCGGACTGGATCGGCTCCAATGAAGAGTATTTCCCCTTTGCTTCTCCTGAAATAGACCTCGAAGATTATCGCGAAAAAGCTCGTTATCAGGCCCAGAAGGCTTTGCAGGGCTTGGGCTGGTTAGGTTGGAAAACCCCTTCCACCTTTGTCACCCTACCAGAACTTTTCCCCGTCATTCGTTCCCATGGGCTGAGGCCTTTGCAACTAACGGTTTCGGAACTCGGAAAAAAAATGACCGAACCGGGCTTGGTCATCGTGGAAGCTCCCATGGGGGAGGGGAAAACCGAGGCCGCCATGTATTTGGCGGACCGCTGGGCCGTAATACTGGGCCAGAAGGGCTGCTACTTTGCTTTGCCCACCATGACCACCAGCAATCAGATGTTCAGCCGGGTAAAGGAGTTTCTTGGGCAGCGGTATTCTGAGGAGATGGTTAATCTCCAGCTTCTGCATGGACATGCCTCCCTGGCGGCGGAATTTCAGGCCCTGCGGCGACGGGCGGAGCAATTCTTTATGCCTGCCAATCTGGAAGCAGATGAGGGGGGCTGCCAGGCCAAGCTTCCAGGAGAGATCATTGCCGCAGAATGGTTTACCCACCGAAAACGGGGTCTTTTGGCCCCCTTCGGAGTGGGCACCGTGGATCAAATACTCTTGGCCGCCCTGCATACCCGGCACTATTTTGTGAGGCTCTTTGGTCTGTCTCATAAGACTGTGATCGTGGACGAAGTCCATGCCTATGATGCCTACATGGTGAAGCTCCTGGAGCGCCTGCTGGAATGGCTGGCCGCCTTGGGCTGTTCGGTGGTGCTGTTGTCAGCTACCCTGCCACAACAGCGGCGACTGGCCCTGATGAAGGCTTTTTGCCGGGGTCTGGGAAGGCCCTGCCCCCAGATACCAAGAAGTCCCTATCCTCGGGTTTCATGGATTACCCCTTCAGGTGAGGGAACCCGGGGATTTGAGGTGAGTTCTCTCTCTTCCAGAAAATTAAGATTATGGTGGCTTGCACCTCAAAATTCTGAGACTGACACCCCCTATTCCCAATTGAGGCAAGAGTTTCAGAAGGCTCTAGCGGAGGGCGGCTGTGCTGCGGTCATCTGCAATACCGTGGGCCGGGCTCAGGAAATATACACGGCCCTAAAAAAATTTTTCCCTTCACCCGACGCGGGCGATGGGTTTCCGGAACTGGATTTGTTTCATGCCAGATACCCCTTTGGAGACCGAGAGGAAAGAGAAAGGCGGACCTTGCAGCGCTTCGGAAAGCCAGGTTCCGGGGTTAGCAGGCCTCACCGCGCCATCCTGGTGGCCACTCAGGTCATCGAACAGAGCCTGGATTTGGACTTTGACCTGATGGTCACGGAGATGGCCCCGGTAGATCTCCTGTTACAGCGGGCCGGCCGGCTGCATCGTCATCAGCGGACCCGGCCGGCAAATCTGCAGGAACCAACCCTGATGCTTCTGACCTCGGAATTGCAGGGGGAGGTCCCACGCTTTGATCCAGGCACTGAGAGCGTATATCACCCCCATGTGCTTCTCAGAACCTGGTGGGCCCTCAGAGGGCGGCAAACTATCGCCATACCTGAGGATGTGGAAGAGTTGATCGAGATGGTTTATGAAGATGTAACTCCAACGGGAGAGCTTCCTCAGGGTTTGTTACGGGTCTGGGAGGAGACCTGGAAAGATCTGCAAAGGAACCAGCAGGAGGAGGAGAACCAGGCCCGCCTAAGATATATTTTACCTCCTTACTTTCCCGATGATATTTGGGAGCATCCCAACCTTGGACTGGAGGAGGATGACCCTGCAGTGCATCGCTCTCTGCAGGCCCTCACCCGCTGGGGTGATCCATCCGTATCCCTGGTCTTATTATATGAAAAGGGAGATAAGGTCTTACTTGACCCTGAGGCTGAGCGACCGGTGGCCTTGGAAACAAAGCCGGAGGGGGATTTAGTCCGGGGGCTGTTGCAGCGCTCAGTGACTATAACTCACCGTCGTTTGGTTCCCTGGCTCCTTAAGGAGGGCGAAATCCCGACAGGTTGGCGCCGACATCCTTTGCTTTGCCGCCACCGCCTTATCCGCCTGAATCCCGAGAGGCGTTGGCAAGGCGCAGGCTATGAACTTTCTTTGGATCCCGAACTCGGGGTGGTCATCACCTCCATGAAAAAGGAGTCGCCATGACCCCGTATTTCAACCTGGTTGACGAACCCTGGATTCCCTGTCTGATGCCGGATAATCGCCTGCAGGAATTCGGCCTCCTAGAGGTTCTGGTGCGGGCTCCGGAAATTCGGGAAATTTTTCACTCGTCGCCTTTGGTCGTGACCGCAGTGCATCGGCTGCTCTTGGCCATCCTGCACCGCAATTTCGGCCCGGAAAGTTTAGCCGCCTGGAAGGAGCTGTGGGAGCGGAGGAGTTTTGATGCCCAGGCGTTGCAGGAGTATTTTGACCGCTGGCGGGAGCGGTTTTTCCTGTTCCATCCGGAGCGGCCCTTTTATCAGGTGCCGAGGATGGAAGATGCCAGGGTGCATCCGGTGCAGCTTCTGGCCCTGGAGGCTGCTGCGGGAAACAATGCCACCTTGTTTGACCATCATTTCAGTGAGCATCCGGCAACCTTTAGGCCCGCCCAGGCCGCCTGTTATCTGGTCGCCCGCCAAGCGTACTCCATCGGGCTTGGCAAAAGCCACCCTTTTTATTTTTCCGATTCCCCGCTTATTCGCGGCTACACTGTTCTTGTTTTGGGGAAAAATCTCTTCCAGACCCTTGCCTTGAACCTCCTCCCCGTACATCAGGATCGCCCCATACCCCGAATAGATGAGGATCTGCCTTCCTGGGAATTGCCCTCTCTCCCCGAGCCTGATCCCAGGGGCAATTTGATAACTGGTTACATTTCCTATCTTACGTGGCAAAGTCGGAGAATTCACTTGATTGCTGAGGGTAATTCGCCAGTAGTACGTTTCTGCCAGATCCAGCAGAATTGGAAGTTACCAGAACCGACCCCTTTGGATCCCTTCAAGTCCTACCGGCGGTTGGAAAAAGAAGGTCTGGTTCCCCGGGGCTTGTCCCCCGAAAGGGCGGTTTGGCGTGACTGCCATGCACTTTTGGAATTACAAGGGAGACCTGAAGTATTAGCTTCTTTAGCCCAGAAAAAGGCCATCTTGCGAGATAGAAAAGACTGCCAGTTTTCCATTACCGGTGCAGCAACTGAGGGTGGAAAAGCTGCTCAACTCATACTCTGGCGCTACGAGCGTCTCCCTCTGCCCCTGGACTATCTGGAAGATGAAAACCTTTTGGGGGAATTGCGGAATGCTTTGGAGGTGTGTGAGAGAGCTCATGATTGCCTCAATCAGCATATGAGGAACCTGGCTGCCCTGGTGCTTGCCCCGCCCGTTGGGGGGCAAAAGCGCCAAGCCGATCCGCAGGAAGTGGCTCGTCTGGTCCAATCCTGGGCCCCCGGCCGCCGCTACTGGGCCCGTCTGGAGGCCCCTTTTCGGCATCTGATGGCAGAGTTGCCGGCAGACCAGGTGGAAAATGAAGAGGGCGAGGTGGTTTATGGCACTCGTTTGCTGCCGGAATGGCGCCGCACAGTTTATAAGGCGGCGCGACAAAGCTTTCAGGAGGTGGCTAAGAGCCTGGAAAATTCGCTGCGCTCTTTGAAGGCCTTGGCCCAGGTGGAGGGGCGGTTTTTTGCCGCTCTGAAAAAAGAACTTCTTCCGGAGGAGCAAACATGAACCTGGAAGAACGCTTTATTGGCTATCTGGAAAGTCTTGTGAAAAACCAGGATCGGGGAGCCCTGGCGCAGCTGCGCCGGGGCTTAGGGAAACCCCCCGGGGCGGCCCCGGAAATGCACCGCTATGTGGTACCCTTTCTTCCGGCTACGCCGTCACCTACTCTGGAAGAAGCCTATTACCTTATCGCCGCACTGTTCGCCTTCTGGCATCAAGGGAAAGACACAGTGGCGTCGAACGCGCCTCCCAATTTGGGAGCATCCCTGGCCTGTATGGTGACCAAGGACAACGAAGACAGTATAGATCGCCGCTTTACCGCCCTGCTGAAGAGCCACCCGAGGGATTTGTCGCACCACATGCGGCAGGCGATCGGCTTTCTCAAATCGAAGGAGGTGCCAGTGGCTTGGCAGCAATTATTGCGGGATATTCTGAACTGGGAGCACCCTGAGGGCTTTGTCCAACGGGACTGGGCCCGGGCCTTCTGGGGCCGCCGGGCAGTATGGGCGCCCCCTGCACTGCCTGAAACCCCTGAAGAAGAAATTACTGCGTAAAGAGAAAGGAGGCCGCCTTATGTTCGTGGAATTGCATATGTTGCAAAATTTTGCCCCGTCCTGCCTGAACCGGGATGACACCAATTCCCCCAAAGACTGTGAATTCGGGGGCTATCGCCGGGCCCGCATCTCCAGCCAGTGCATCAAGCGGGCTATCCGCAGGCATTTTCAGGATTACCCCCGTTTATCGCAAGCCCATTTGGCTAAAAGGACGAAGCTGCTCGTAGACATGCTCACCGATAAATTGGCCGCTGCTGGGAAAGACCTGGAGACCGCCAAAGCAGTAGCCGAAACGGCTTTGCGCAGTTGTGGCTTGGGAATCAAAAGCGACGGCAAAACTGAATACCTGGTGTTTCTGGGTCAAGGTGAGGTAGCCGCCGTGGCTGAGGCGTGTATTCAACATTGGGACGAACTGGCGGCGGCCGCTGGGGAAACCGAGGTCGAAGGCGATAAAAAGGCCAGAAAAAAGGCGAGCAAGGCCGCAGTGCCGGAGGAATTCCGGAAAAAAGTGGACACCCTCCTTGATGGCGGCAAAGCCGCGGATCTGGCCCTCTTTGGCCGGATGCTGGCCGATCTGCCGGACAAAAACATCAACGCCGCCTGCCAGGTGGCCCATGCCATCTCCACCAACGAAGTCTCCATGGAATTCGATTTCTACACCGCGGTGGACGACCTGCAGCCCCGGGAAGAGACCGGGGCCGGCATGATGGGCACGGTGGAGTACAACTCGGCCTGCTTTTACCGCTATGCCAATATTGACTTCAAACAACTCGTCAAGAACCTGGGGAACGACCAGGAGCTGGCCCGCACCGCAGTCCAAGCCTTTCTCACTGCGGCGGTTAAGGCAATCCCCACCGGCAAGCAGAACAGCATGGCGGCCCACAACCCTCCCTCTCTCGTCTTTGCGGTGGTGCGGGAGCATGGTCTGTGGTCGCTGGCCAACGCTTTTGTGGAGCCGGTGCGCCCCTGGAGGGACGGGAACCTAATACAGAAGTCCATCACCGCACTGGAAAATTATTGGCAGCGACTGACCACCGCCTTCGGAGATGAGGGTATCAAAGAGAAAGCGGCTCTGGTAGTGGACGGCAAGTTGTCCTCCCCTCAAATTGCGCAGGTCGATAATCTCGCAGACTTGATTAACAGAGTCATGTCCGCCTTGCCCGGAGGCCAGCCATGAGCACCCTCCTTCTCCGTCTGGCCGGCCCCCTGCAATCCTGGGGCATCCAGAGCCGCTTCACCGTCCGGGACACAGCCCTGGAACCTTCCAAAAGCGGCGTGGTGGGATTATTGGCCGCGGCTTTGGGCCGCCCTCGCCATGCCTCCCTGGAAGACCTAGCCGCGCTTAAGATGGGCGTGCGGGTGGACCGTCAGGGGACCGTGAAAATGGATTTCCACACCGCCGGAGGCACCCACCGCCGGGATGAAGATTATGGGGTGGCCCTGGCCGACGGCAGTGGCAAACGGGCCATCACCTCCCAGCGCTTTTATTTGGCCGATGCCGATTTTCTGGTGGGTCTGGAAAGTGACGACGAAGAATTCCTCTGCCGGCTGGACGCCGCCTTAGCCCGGCCACGCTGGCCCTTATATTTGGGGCGCAAAGCCTTTGTCCCGGGGCGCCCCATTCGCATCACCTATCGGCCACCCCACTTGCCTGGTCCGGAGGGAGTCCCTGGAGTGGTGCGTCTTCCTCTCACTGAGGCCTTGTCTCAATACCCCTATCTGGCGCGCTCCCCCAAGGAAAAGGACCGACTTCAAAAACAGGGGGAACTTCGCCTGCGCCTGGTGCTGGAAGCCGAACCCGGCAGCACTTCGGAGGTGCGCCCGGACCAGCCGCTATCCTTTGCCATTCTCGAGCGCCGGTATTTGTTGCGCTATGTCCAGACCACCTTTGTCAGTCTGCCCGTGGACCTGATTGAGGAGGACCCCCATGTATCTTTCCCGTCTGCTGCTTAATCCCAAAAGCCGCAGGGTGGTCCGGGACCTGGCTGACTGCCAGGAATTGCACCGCACCATTATGTCCGCCTTCCCTTCCGCCGCTTCCCCAGAGGGGGCACGAGCCCAGTTTGGCGTTCTTTACCGACTGGAGCAGGACCGCCGACACCATCGCCTGATTCTGCTGGTGCAATCATTGGTTTCCCCCGACTGGTCCCGGTTGCCCCAGGATTACTTGGCAGCAGTACCCGGTCTGGAGAATCCGGCGGTTAAACCGGTGGCCCATCTCTATGAGAGCATCGCTCCTGATACGGTCCTGGCTTTTCGCCTGCGGGCCAACCCCACCCGGAAGATTGACACCAAAACCGGCCCCGACGGCCGAAGACGACACGGCCGCCGGGTGGAGCTGGTGCGGGAGGAGGACCAGGTGGCTTGGCTTAAACGGAAAGCCCAGGAGGGAGGCTTCGAGCTCTTGGCTGTCCAGGTACGGGGGTTCACCAAGGAAGAGGGCAGAAAACCGGGGCCTTCCGGCTCTGCCCTGACCGTGGCCGGCGTCCTCTTTGAAGGTTATTTAAGAGTGACCGATCCCCAGAAATTCCGGGAGCACAGCCTTGTGCGGGGAGTGGGTCCCGGCAAGGCCTACGGCATGGGGCTTTTGTCCTTGGCGCCCCCTGAGGGAGGTCGTGATGCGGGTCAAAGATCTGCACCTGTTACCCAAGTTCCGGGACGCTCTAACCTATCTCTATGTGGAACATTGTAGGGTGGAGCAGGACGACCGGGCCATTGCCCTATGGCAGGCCCAGGGCAAGACCCCGGTCCCTTGCGCCAGTCTGTCCCTTTTGATGCTGGGTCCCGGTACCTCCATCACCCATGCCGCCGTGGCCACCCTGGCAGATAACGGCTGCCTGGTGCTGTGGTGCGGCGAAGAAGGCGTCCGTCTTTACGCTCATGGTCTGGGCCTCACCCGCAGCGCCGCCTACCTGCTACATCAGGCCCGCCTCTGGGCCAACCCGCGCACCCGGCTCCAAGTGGTATTACGTCTTTACCGGATGCGCTTCGAGGAACCCTTGCCTGATACCCTCACCCTGAAACAGATTCGGGGCAAAGAAGGGGTAAGGGTCCGGGAAGCCTATGCCCGGGCTAGCCGGGAAACCGGGGTTCCGTGGCATGGCCGCGCCTATCGGCGGGACTCCTGGCAGGCTGCCGACCCGGTCAATCGGGCCTTGTCCGCCGCCAACAGTTGTCTTTATGGCATCTGCCATGCTGCCATCCTGGCCCTGGGCCTGTCCCCCGCCCTGGGCTTTATTCATACCGGCAAGATGCTTTCTTTCGTGTATGACGTGGCCGACCTCTATAAAACCCGCCTCTCCATCCCCCTCGCCTTTCGGGAGACCGCGGCTGGCCTCCAAAACTTAGAGAGCCGGGTACGTCAAGCCTGTCGGGATGAATTCCGGCGCATATTTTTCCTCAAGACCATTATCCAGGATTTGCAAGCCCTTCTTGACCTGGAAGCGTTGGCTGATAGTGAAGATTGGGAGAAATATCACCAGGATGAAGCCCTGCCCGGGGGGTTGTGGGATCCCGAGGAAATGGAGACCGTGGCCGGAGGCCAAAATTTTGCTCCTGACCGGGAGGAGGAAACTTAGCAATGGTGGTGCTGATCCTGGAGAAGGTGCCCACATCCCTGAGAGGGGAATTGAGCCGCTGGTTTCTGGAACCCAAGACCGGCGTATTTGTCGGCAAGGTGTCAGCCTTGGTGCGGGACCTCCTTTGGGACAAGGTGTGTCGTGGAAAAGGCCAGGGTGCCGCCCTGATGATTTACAACTCCAACCGGGAGCAGGGATTTGACATCCGCAGTCATGGCGAGACCTCTCGGCAGGTCGTGGACTTCGAGGGCCTTTTGTTGATTCGCATCCCGCAATGATGCGGTTTTGGGAAGTGTTGTCCCCACGCACGTGGGGGTGAACCGA